>CAYTSC010000009.1:10997-19701 GCA_964440475.1 uncultured Muribaculaceae bacterium | reverse complement strand
AGGTTTTTTTATAGGAGGAAATATGGAAAATTTTGAAGAAATGTTAGATGATTTTATCGATGAAAATAGTATTAATGAAAAATTAGAATCAGACGATATAATTACTGATAATAAATCAGTAAATAAAAATAATAAAAATAATAGCAATTTTGAAAGAACAATTCCAATTAGTCAATTCGTAAGAGATTATTTAGGCACAGAACATAATTGTAAAAATTTAAAACATAAGGGTTTAAAATCATTTAAAAATCCATATATAATAGGCGTATCAAATGATTTCGCTATAAAAAATCCGGATTGTATTATTAGAAATGAAATAATTGTAGTAATTGATGATTATGGTAAACCAGGTACATATATTAATCCAAATATTTTAAAACAAATAAAATCAATGGAAGAATATAAATTAGCACTTTCAATACTTGAAAAAGTTAGATTAAATGATTTACAAAATGTACAGGAATTATATAGTAAATATAATGAAATATTACAAAAAATAGATGAATTAGAAAAAGTCTATATTGATAGTTGTGATTTATTAATGTGTTTAGAAAAAAAATATATTTTGAAAGAAATTCGTAGATATGTTAAACAAGCTAAGAAAATTAATTTTAAATTTATTACTAAACAAAAGCAACTCCAAACTAATATTGATTTTAGATACAATATATTAAATAATATAGAAAAAAGTGAAAATGAAATTGATAATTATGATGAACTATATGAGGGAGTTAATAATAAAGTAAATAGACAAAAAACCAATAATAAAATTGATTTTCTTAGAAGAAAGGGAAAATAAATGACAAACGAGGAATATAGACAAAAATTAAGTGAATTAGAAATAAAATTAATATTGGAAAAAGATTTAAATAAAATAAAAGAAATAAAATCAAATATTAAAGAAATAAATAATATTAGAAAAACCACTTTATTAGAAGAAGGAGGAAAAATAAAATGATAAATATAAAAGAAACTGAAAAATTAAATATTTTAAATCATAGTTGTGCTCATTTATTAGCGCAAGCTGTAAAACATTTATATCCAGATGCTTTATTTTGGGTAGGACCAGTTATTGAAGAAGGATTTTATTATGACATAGATTTAGGTAATAAAGTTATATCAGAAGATGATTTAATTTTAATTGAAAAAGAAATGAAAAAAATATCTAAAGATGGCAAAAGAATATATAGAGAAGAATTAACTAAAGAAGAAGCATTAGAAAAATTTAAGGGAGATTTATATAAAATTGATTTAATTAATAATATGTCAGAAGATGAGATAATTAGTTGTTATACTCAAGGCGATTTTACTGATCTTTGTCGTGGACCTCATGTTGATACAGTTAAAGAATTAAAACATTTTAAGCTGCTTAAATTCTCAGGTGCATATTGGAAGGGTGATGCTTCTAATAAGATGTTACAAAGAATATATGGTGTTTGTTTTGAAAATGCCGAAGATTTAAACGAACATCTAAATATGTTAGAGGAAGCAAAGAAAAGAGATCATAAAAAGCTAGGTAAGGAATTAGATTTGTTTATGATGAGTGAATATGGTCCTGGATTTCCTTTCTTTTTACCTAAAGGAATGATAATAAGAAATATATTAGAAAATATGTGGTATGAAGAGCATTCTAAAGAAGGATACCAGTTTATTAAAACCCCAATAATGCTAAGTAAAGAATTATGGGAATTATCAGGTCATTGGGAAAACTATCGAGAAAATATGTATACATCAGAGGTAGATGGGACTGAGTTTTCAATTAAACCGATGAATTGTCCCGGAGGAATGCTAACATATAAAAATGGTTTACACTCATATAAAGACTTGCCTATGAGGGTTGGAGAATTAGGCCTTGTTCATAGACATGAGGCAAGTGGAGCTTTAAATGGTTTATTTAGAGTAAGAGCATTTACTCAAGATGATGCTCATTTATATATGAGAGAAGATCAAATTGAAGAAGAAGTAGTTAGATTAATAAAATTCACTGATCGTATATATAAAATGTTTAATTTAAGCTATCACATTGAATTATCAACAAGACCAGAAGAAAAATATATTGGTGATGTTTCTACTTGGGATAAATCAGAAGAATCTTTAGCAAGAGCTTGTAAAAAAGCTAATCAAGAATATAAATTAAATCCAGGTGATGGAGCATTCTATGGTCCTAAATTAGATTTTCATATTCGTGATTCATTAGGAAGAGTATGGCAATGTGGAACGATTCAACTCGATATGAATTTACCAGAAAGATTTGACTTAACATATATTGATTCAGATGGTTTAAAGAAAAGACCTGTTATGCTTCATCGTACAATATTTGGTTCTATGGAAAGATTTATGGGAATTTTAATTGAGCATTATGCAGGAGCATTCCCACTTTGGTTAAGTCCAATCCAAGTAAATATAATTCCTGTGAATAATGATTATCATTTAGAATACGCTAAAGAAGTATATGAATTATTAAGTAATAATAATATTCGTGTTGAATTAGATGAAAGAAACGAAAAATTAAGTTACAAAATGCGTGAAAGTCAAACTAATAAAATTCCTTATACAATCATTATTGGTGATAAAGAATTAACTGATAAAAAAATTAGTTATCGTCTTTATGGTACTCAAGAAACAACTCTACTCGATCTTGATAATCTTATCTTAGAACTAAAAGAAAAAATCGCTAATCATCAGTGATTTTTTTCTTGAATAAATTAATTTCATGATATAATATGCAAACAAAGGAGATACTTATGGATTTAGAAAGAATAATTACAATAAGAAATGAAGCTTTTTTTGATGATGTTATCAAATCTATTGAAGGAGAAGATAATTTTTTATTTAAAAACGTTTACATGAAGCTATCGGATTCAGAAGAAGTTATTTACCTAGATAAGCCGATTTTAATTTCGGGAAAAAATTTATTTATTTTTCCTAATAATTCAAGTTTATCATTGTCAAATATAATAAAAAAAATAGAAAATGTAGATTATGATATAGTATCTTTGATTAAATATCGTGCAATCAAACAAAGAAAAGATCTTGATCTTGCAATTGCCTTTGATAATGAAACTTTAGAGGAAGCATTCGAAGAAAGTATAAATCTTAATAGTGAGCGTAAGTGTAATTATTATCCGAATGAAGAAGTTGAATTAACACTAGGGTATTATGCTAAAAACGAGCCTAAGTTTACAATTAAAGAAAATGAAACTTTTCCACCAGCATATGTTTTTGAAGAAATTTTTTCTAAAAATTTTGAAGGTTATATCAATCTTGATGATAAAAGAATATTATTAACAAACGATTTAAGACTTGGCGAAGTATATGATGCCTGTAAAACTAAGTGTATAGATCTAGTGATACATAATTTTGGTAAAAAAACCGAAACTCAAACTAAAAAAACTCTTAAACCGATTGACAAAGTATAGCTTATCGTATATAATCAATTTGTTGTTAAAAAGGAAAGCGATGTATCCACATCCACCTGATGAATATTAGTTCATGGGTTATAAAAGCCAAATAAAATATATTTGATTTTTAAAGTGGATACTATTGTATGCACTTTTTTAATTATATGGAGGTGTTTTAGTATAGCAAATTCTAAAGATGAATTACTGATTAATGAAAAAATTCGTGTGAAAGAAATGATGGTAATTGGTCCAAATGGTGAAAAGATGGGACTTAAGAACTTACAAGATGCTTTAACTTTAGCTGATTATGCTGGGTTAGACTTAGTTTTGATGAGTGCTGAGGCGAATCCACCTGTTGGAAAAATAATGGATTATAATCGTTTCCGTTATGAAAAGCAAAAAAGGCAAAAAGAAGCGTTAAAAAAACAAAGAGAAACAAATAAAGCTATTAAAGAATATCAACTGACAGTTGCGATAGATGTTCATGACTTTGAAACAAGAAGAAGAAATGCTGAAGAATATTTAAAAAAAGGTCATAAGATTAAAGTTTCTTTATTATTTAAAGGACGTCAAATGGCTCATACTGAGTTAGGATTCGAAGTGATGAATCGTTTTGCTGAAGCCTTAAGCGAAGTATCAGTAGTTGAATCTGAACCTAAATTAGAGGGCAGAAGAATGCAAATGTTATTAACACCAACAAAATAGAAGAGAGGAAGAGGTTTAAATGCCAAAACAAAAAACACATAAAGCTAGTGCTAAAGTATTTAAAAAAAGACCTAGTGGACAAATAACTTATAAAAAATCTGGTGGAAATCACCAAACTAATAAAGATAGTGGAAAACAAGTTCGTCAAAGAAGAAATATAGGAGTATTATCTAAACCTGATGCTCATAGAATTAAGGACGTTATCTAGGAGGATATATGACAAGAGTTAAACGTGGACCTGTTGCAAAAAACAGAAGAAGAAAAGTATTAAAAAGAGCTAAAGGTTATTTTGGAAGTAAGCATCGCTTATATAAAACAGCTCAAGAACAATTATTCCATTCAGGAGAATACGCATATCGTGATCGTAAAGCAAATAAAAGAAACTTTCGTAAGCTATGGATCACACGTATTAATGCTGCATGTAATGAAAATGATATAAGTTATTCAAGATTTATCAATGGTTTGAATAAAGCAGGAGTTAATATTAATCGTAAAATGCTTTCAGAATTAGCTATTGATAATCCAAAAGCATTTAGTGATTTAGTAAAAACAGCTAAAAACGGTTTAGAAGGAAAAGTTGCACCAGAAGTAAAAACTGAAACTAAGAAAAAAGCACCAAAGGAAGAAGCGAAAAAACCAGAAGTAAAAAAAGAAGCACCAAAGGAAGAAACTAAAAAAACCGGAAGTGAAAAAAGAAACTAAGAAAGAAGATTTAAGTTCTAAAACATTAGCTGAATTAAAAGAAATGGCTAAAACAAAAGAAATTAAAGGTTATTCAACAATGAAAAAAGCTGACTTAGTTAAAGTATTAAGTTAATCAAGAAAAGAACGCATTAAGCGTTCTTTTTGTCTTGATCAAATTTATTAATGAATTCCTCATAAGCAATATATTCAATATCACTATTGTCTTCAATGAAGCTTCTTTTTATTTTATCTAAATATTTTTTTACTATAAAATCAGTTAGATATGGATTGCGTACTAGTAATGGACCAACTGTATATGTACCGTAAAAGTTTCTAATATGATAACCCTCTAAGTGAGAATTTGGTTCATTGCCAAAACCCTTTATAACATTAAAAAAGTTATTTTCTTTACTAAACATAATACTTTGACGATTATTAAATCCAATTATTTTGTGTTTTAAAAGTGGTGTTTGTAAAAATACATCTCCAACAAGTCTTTCTTGTGTTACTTTAGAATAGAAGTTAAATATACCTAAAGCATGGTGGTTTTTACCATTGTTTTCAATATATTTACCAAACAATTCTAAAGAATTACCTGTAATAATAAAAAATTTATCATTTATTAGATTTTTAATTTTAGTTTTATATTTAACTATATCTCCTAGGACAATCAGCTGATTCTTCTCAGTGCCCATTCCCATATAAAATAAATCATAGTTATGAAAATTTATTTCATCACCTTTAGTTAAACGAGTTACTTCGACTTCTAATCCTTGTTTATTAAACTTTCTTACTAAAGCATCGACATTAGCGTGTTCTCCATAAAGATTCATTAAGTCATAGTATAAGTGTGCTATTTTAATCATCGTTTACCTCCCTTTACTAAATTGTTAAGTGTATCGATCATTTCAAAACAGACCAGAGTATATATATCACCCTTTGATGCCGTTATTTCATTAAAAATGTTATTGATATCTTCGACAATAATCAATTTATTCTGAGGGAAACCACCAATAATTAATCTGGTTGCCACATCATATTTAAATTGTCCGACACAAAAAATCTTATCAGTATTTTCATTGTTTAATAATTCAAAGTTTATATCATATAACCATGAAACATCATTGTGTGGATGTCTTCTACTAACATGTTCAAAACCGATAATATATGATTTTAAGTTATTGTCGTTAACTAAATAATTAATAGATTGTAAATAGCTTAGATTATTTTCATTTTTACTTTCTATAATGTTTATTTTTCTTCCTTGGTATTCAATGAATGAAGTCATTCTTTTTGACTTATCTTGATGAGTGTTAAAGTAATTTAATATTTGTTCATCAGTCAAACCGATATATTTACAAGTAGCATAAGCCGCGATTGAATAGTATGCTGCAAAGAAAACATTATTATCTATGTGAATTTGCTTTTCATTTATTTTCATTGTTTGATTTACTAAGTCAACATCTGTTCCTTCATAATCAGGTTTGGGTCTTTTAAAACAATCATTTGGGCAAGCATAACCACCTAAATGTCCGTAATGATAATGAGAATAATTTAATTTAGCTGAACAAACAGGACAATAGGAATGATCTAATGATAAAGACTCGTTTTTAATCATTGAATAATTAGTCCTGCTAATTCCATATGTTACATTATGATCTGGATGTTCATGTGCATATTGTAATACTATTGGATCATCGACATTTAAAATTAATTTCATTGTTCTACTAGTCGAAGAAGAAATAATATCATATATAGTATCAACTGTATAATTTCTCGAAGGTTGATCACGAGTAATGTTTGTAATAACTAAATGAGTAAAAACGGGTTTGGGAAAAGACAAATTCATATGTCTTTCATCTATTTCTAGAAGTAATACATCACATTTAATCTTTTTTGTTATTATTGAAGTATTTTTCATTATATGAGTATATATGCCTCTAACTGCATTAGAGCCGCTTTCATTATATGAAACATCATAACCATTACTTCTTAATATCTTAGCAATTACATTTACTGTTGAACCCTTACCAGAACTACCCGTAACACCAATTACATATTTAGGATATATGAGTTTATTTAAAGCGTTTTTATCGTGTCTGAATAGCACGCTTCCTGGAAATACAGAGCCATTTTTGCCAAATATTTTACATCCTATTCCTAGTAATTTTGTCATTAATATTAAAAATCTAATTTTCATAGTATCACCTATATAATTATATCATGGAAAATAATATTAAGTAAATTTAAAATATTGCTTGTATTTATATTGATAAACTGATAAAATAGGTATGGTTTTTAAACCAAATAGACACGAATAATGATTCAATTTTCCAGTGGCCAATTGGTTGATAGTTGAAAGAGATTTATTCGGATGTTAAAACGAAAGGAATTGATTATTATGGCAGTTGTTTCTATGAGTTATTTATTAGAAGCAGGTGTTCACTTTGGACACCAAACAAACAGATGGAATCCTAAAATGAAGGAATACATCTTCGCGGCAAGAGATGATATTTATATTATCGACTTAAAGAAAACCGCAGAAAAAATTGAGGAAGCTTATGCTGAAATCAAAACAATTGCAGAAAATGGAGGAACATTTATCTTTGTTGGAACAAAGAAGCAGGCTAGTGAAGTAACGGCTGAAGAAGCACTTCGTTCAGAAAGTTTCTATGTAACAGAAAGATGGTTAGGTGGTACATTAACTAACTTCCGTACAATTAGAAGAAGAGTTAAACGTCTTGATGAAATTGAAAAAATGGAAGAAGATGGAACATTTGAATTGTTACCTAAAAAAGAAGTAATTGGAATTAAAAAAGAATATGAAAAACTAAATCGTGTTCTAAGTGGAATTAGAAATATGGAAAAATTACCACAAGGGATGATTATAGTAGATCCAAAGAAAGAGTTTAACGCTATTAGAGAAGCAAGAAAATTAAATATACCAGTATTTGGTATTGTTGATACAAATTGTGATCCAGATGAAGTAGACTATGTTATTCCAGGAAATGATGATGCAGTTAGATCTGTAAAAGTTATTCTAGGAGTTTTAGCAAATGCAATTTGCGAAGCGAAAGGATTAGAATTTATTGACTATGTTTCAGAGGATGAAAAGAAAAAAGAATCTCGTGAAACTCGTGAATCAAAAGAAGACGTTGTCTCAGTAATAGACGAACAACCTAAGAAGAAAAAAGCATTAACTGAAGAAGAAATTTCTTTGTCATTAGGAAAAATTGATGCTGATTTAGAAGCTGCATTAGGTAAAGAAGATGTTAAACCTTCAAAGAAAAAACCAGTTGCTAAAAAAGAATTAGTTGAAGAAAAACCTAAATCAGAAAAAGTTGAAAAAGTTGAAAAAGAAGAAAAACCAAAGGTAGAAAAATCTAATAAGGAAGATCTATCTTCTAAGACATTAGTTGAATTAAAAGAACTTGCTAAGTCTAAAGGTTTAAAAGGATATAGTACATTAAAAAAAGATGAATTGATTAAACTAATCAATGGATAGGAGGATTTTTATGATAAGTGCTAGTTTAGTAAAAGAACTACGAGAAAAGTCTGGAGCAGGAATGTTAGACTGTAAAAAGGCTTTAGAAGAAAATAACGGTGATATTGAGGCCTCATTAGATTGGTTAAGAGAAAAAGGATTTGCAACAGCTAATAAGAAAGCAAGTCGTATTGCAGCAGAAGGATTAGCAAAAGTATTTATTTCTTCAAATAAAGCAGCTATTATAGAAGTTAATTCGGAAACTGACTTCGTTAGTAAAAATGATGAGTTTGTAGAAATGATCGATATAATTGGTAATGCTATTTTAAATGGTAATGCTACAAACGTTGAAGAGACATTAGAATTAACTTATGAAAATGGAACAATTAATGATTTAATAATTGCTAAGACAGCTAAGATTGGTGAAAAG
>CAYTSC010000009.1:1195-10987 GCA_964440475.1 uncultured Muribaculaceae bacterium | reverse complement strand
TTTAATTAGTGTAGTATCTAATTTGATAGTATCAAATGATGTTGATAAAATGGATGAAGCATTAAATTTGTCTACTGAAGAAGGAACTTTGAATGATACTTTGATTTCTAAGATAGCTAAGATTGGTGAAAAGTTATCATTAAGAAGAGTTTCTGTATTAACAAAAGAAGATAATCAAACTTTTGGTGAATACTTACATAATGGAGGCAAAATAGCAGTTGTTACTTTAGTAACTGGTTCAAATGAAGAAGTTGCTAAAGATGTCGCGATGCAATCCGCGGCTATGAATGCTGAATATATCAAAATTGAAGATGTACCTAATAATGTTGTTGAACGTGAAAGAGAAGTCTTAAAAGAACAATCAATAAGCGAAGGTAAATCTGAAGAAATAGCAACTAAGATGGTAGAAGGACGTATTAAAAAATTCTTTAAAGAAATAGTTCTATTAGAACAAGAATTCATTAAAGACGGGGATTTAGATGTTAAGACCTATTTAAAAAATAATGATACAGAAATGCTGAATATGGTTCGTTTCGTAGTTGGTGAAGGTATGGAAAAAAGAAATGATAACTTTGCTGATGAAGTAATGGGTCAAATCAAAGGCGAATAAGATGACAAAAAAACAAAGAGTTGTTCGTGGTAGCATATCGATAATTTTAGGAATACTAATGTTAATTGCCTTTATACTATTAGGTAATAAAGATTGGAAAAAAGTAACACCTAAAGATTCGATTAAATTTAGTGATCAATTCCCAAAGGTTCCTAAAGATAATGTATTTACTTATGAAACATTACCAGAAATAAATAGGACATTAAGCTCTGGAACAGGAATAATATTCTTCGGATATAATAAGTCTAAATGGGTTCAGGAGTATGCTTTACATGTAAATGAAGTTGCCAAGGAAATGCAAATAGAAGAAATAATGTATTTCGATATATATCATGACCGAGAAAATAATACAAAAGACTACGTTAAAACGGTATCGTTACTTAAAGAACACCTACCTATTAATGATGATGGAGAAAGAATTATTAAGATTCCTAACCTAACCATTGTTAAAGATGGAGTAATTCTTAGCAATAATAATGATACTTCACTAATTTATCCAACTGATGAAAATGCTATTAATGAATATTGGACAGAAGAAAATATTGAAGATTTTAATAATACTATTAGACAAATGTTTAATACATTAAAAGAAAAAGACCTAGTTTCAAATTAGGTCTTTTTATTGATAAAAAAACTATTATTTGATAATATCTATTTAGTAAGGAGTGATATTGTGGATTACGAAATAGAAACAGAATTAAAGATGGAAAAAGTCTTAGAAAATATGGAAAGTAAATTTGCAACTGTAAGAGCAGGAAGAGCTTATCCAGGAATGGTAAGCCATATTGAAGTAGATTATTATGGAGTAATGACTCCAATTAATACATTGGCTAATATAACCGTGCCAGAAGCAAGACAATTATTCATTAAACCTTTTGATCGTGGATCGTTAAAGGATATAGAAAGAGCTATTAATGAAGCTAATATAGGTATTACACCAACTAATAATGGAGAAATAGTTATCTTAACTGTTCCTGAATTAAATGAAGATAGAAGAAAAGAATATGTTAAATTAATTAAGTCTTATGCTGAAGAAGCGAAAGTTGGTTTAAGAAATGCTCGTCAAGAAACTAATAATCAAATTAAAAAAGATGAACATTCTGAAGATGAAGAGGAAAGACTATTAAAAAGGATTCAAGATTTAATTGATAAGTTTAATAAAATAGTTGATGATAAATCAAAAGAAAAAGAAGAAGAATTAATGCAAATATAAAATCAAAACCCATTAAGGGTTTTAATTTGGAGGGAAAATGCAAAAGCCAATTATAATGTTTATTCATGGATTTATGGGAAGTGTCGAAGAGTTTAACAATATTGATTCAGTGATGAAAGATTATGGCTATAAAACTCATTCATTTTATATGTCAGGACATGGAAGTAATAAAAATAAAAAACCTAATAGAAAAAATTGGTTAAATGATTGTGAAGAAAACATTGAATACTTAATTGAACAAGGCTATCAAAAAATAATTATAATTGGTCATAGTATGGGTGGAATAATGGCTATTAACTTAGCTTTAAAATATGAGGCATTTATTCAAAAGATAATCTTATTTAGCCCTGCAATTGAATATCTTTTGCGTAATAATGGTAATGTTGAAGTTATATCAAATTTAAAAGAGATGATTAAGATATTTGAACAATTAGATTTTAAAAAGGATATATTAAAGGGAGAAAAATTACCACTGAGTTCTTTTCAAGAATTTAGATTACTAGCTAAAGAGCATCGTAATGATATATATGATGTTAAATGCCCGATAATGATTTTGCAAGCAGAAGAAGATCATATAATACCAGCTCAAAAGATAAAAGAAATATATGATGAATTAACTATTACTGATAAAAAGTTTATATTGATAGAAAAAGGTAGTCATTGGTGTATTAGAAAAAAATTAGGTGATAATATTTATAAAGAAATAATCAAATTTATTAAATATTAGTTTAAAACAAATAAAAAATGTGATACATTAATATATATTAAGGAGGAGAGATATATGACAGGGTTATATATTGCGTTAGGTATTTTAGTTGTATTAGTATTATTTGTAGTTGCTAATTATAACTCACTAGTAGTTTTAAGAAATAGAGTAAGGGATCAATGGAGTCAAATTGATGTTCAATTAAAAAGAAGGTTTGATTTAATTCCAAATTTAGTTGAAACAATTAAAGGTTATGCTAAACATGAAAAAGAAACATTAGAAGCAGTTATTCAAGCACGTAATTCATTTGTTGAAGCAAAAACTCCAGAAGCAGAAATGGAAGCTAACAACCAATTAACTGGAACTTTATCAAAGTTGTTCGCTTTAGCTGAAAGCTATCCAGATTTAAAAGCTAACCAAAGTTTCTTAGATATGCAAGCAGAATTAAGTGAAACTGAAGATAAAATTGCTGCTGCTCGTCAATTTTATAATGATACTGTACTACAATATAACAATAAAGTTGAGATGGTACCATCTAACATTATTGCAGGATTATTTAAGTTTGAAAAAGCTTCATTCTTTGAAGTAACTGATAATGCTGAAAGAGAAGCAGTAAAAGTACAATTTTAAGCTTACTTTTAGTAAGCTTTTTTTAAGGAGATATTATGAGAAAAGCATTCCTTTTTATAATGTTGTTATTTTTCCCATTAATCGTTAATGCTTCAACTGACAAATATTATATTGAAGCAAATATTCAAACAAATGGGGATATGCACGTAAAAGAATTAAAGATATTAAATGGTAAATACAATGGAGCAAAAACATCATTAAGTTATTGGAATCCTTCATTAACATTTTTTACAGGAAAAGACTCGGATTTTGAAGGAAGTAGTATTTATAATGCATATGCTATAGAAGATGTTAAAATTTATGGAGTGAAATACACTAATAAAAACTTTGATATTATCAACAGTGCCGATCGCGAGGAGTTTACTAAAAATCAAAGTGCAGATAATGGAAGCTATGGTTATTATGCAGAATATTTATATAATAATTATAAAATATTTATGCCATCTAGTTATAATCAAGCATTTTTAATTACTTATACATTAAAAAATGTAGTAGTGGTTCATGAAGATGTAGCAGAAATAGCTTGGGATTTTATAGGTAAAAATTACGAAGAAGATATTAATGAATTAAAAATAGTTGTAAATTTGCCAAAAGATAGTAAAGAATTAAGAGTTTTTTCTCATGGTCCATTAGTAGGTTCAAATAAGATTAATACTAAAAGACAAGTAGAAGCTACATATCCTAAATTATATGCGGGATATGCAGTCGATATGAGAGTTGTATTTGATAAAGAAATTGTCCCTTTTTCAGAAAAGAAAAGTAATGTTAAAGCATTAGATAAAATATTAAAAGTAGAAGAAAATAGGGCTAACAAGGCAAATCAGATAAGAAAAGAAGCGTTAAAAGTAAGACAAATGGCAATAATTCATGCTTCTATAACAACTATTATAATTGCCTTAAGTGCATATATCTACTACAGAAAACACGACAAAGAACACTTTTCTGATTTTCATGCTAAATATTATCGTGAATTTACAGGAGATTATAATGTTGAAGTAATCGATTACTTAATGAATAAAATAATTACTCCTAATGCTATGAGTGCATCTATTTTAAATTTAGTATATAAGAAAAAGGTGAAAGTCGAAAAAATTAAAGATGGAAAAAAGGATATTTATTCATTTACTAAATTAGAAGATTCAGATAGTGCAACAGAAATGAGTTTAATGAATTTCTTATTTAATAATGTAGGTAATGGTACAAATTTTACAGATGCACAATTAAAAGCATATGCAAAAAGTACTAAAACATATCACATTTTTACCTCATCATATGATAGTTGGAAAGAATTAGTTATTATTGAGGGAGAAAAAGAAATGTTTTGGGAAAAAACGAGAAAAAAAATCGTGTACATCTTTTTATCTTTAGTTAATTTAGGTATATTTTATCTATATCACTACTTAAGAATAAACGAACCAATAAATTCATGGCTAATATTTATGATTGTATTAACGCTGATGTTTGCAATCTATATAGGTACTGCTAAAAAAAGAACCAAAAAAGGAAATGAACATTATTTAAAATGGCAGGCATTTAAAAACTTCTTAAAGGATTTTGGTCAATTTAAAACTAAAGACTTACCAGAAATTATTCTTTGGGAAAGATATTTAGTTTATGCAACAATATTTGGTTTGGCTAGTAGAGTTCAAGCAGCGATGAATGTGAAAATAAAGGAAATGGAAGTCGGAGGACAAGTATATCCAACGTTTAGTACATTTGATTATATTAATCTTAGTAATGCAATTAATAATTCAGTGGCAACAGCGGTTAGACAAGCTCAATATACAGCTGCAGCAGTAGCGAGTTCTTCGAGCTCTAGTTCTGGAGGTTTCGGTGGAGGTAGCAGCTATGGAGGTGGAGGCTTCGGTGGAGGCGGCTCCGGAGGCGGAAGATTTTAATAATAATTTCAACATTTATATAATAAGATAAAACCCTAACAAAAAGTTAGGTTTTTTAAATTGCATCTTGAAATAATTATGATATAATGTAAATAATATATGGGGTTTGGGTTATGTGAATTAGGAGAGTATATATGAATTGCAAAATATGTAATTTTTCGTTAGTGCAAGGACAAGAAACGTGTCCAGTATGTGGAACTATTGTAGAGAAAGAAGTGGTTGTTGAACCGGTTTTACCTGTTGTTGAAGAAATTCAAACAACACCAATAGAACCGAGTTTATCTGTTGAACCCATTCAGGAAGAGTTAAATGTAGAAGAAAATATAGTGAAAACAACTCCCATAGTAGAAGAGCCAATCTTACCGGTAATTGACAATCCAGTTAATGGTGGTGTATTAGTTGAAGAATCTATTATGCCTGAAGAAGAAAATGTTCAACCACTTGAGCCAACATCTTCAGATGCTCCTGTAATGTCTACAGAATCAGTTATAGGTGGATCTGTTTTACCTATTGAAGATAGTATTCAATCAAGAGAACAAGATCAGGTAGATATTAATATTATGTCAATAGAAGAACCTGTTTTACCACTTGAACCAGATCCATTAACAACTCCTGAAGAACCTGCTTTAGAAGTGGTTTCTCAAGATGTTATAAATAATCTAGAACAGAGTGTTATGCCAGTAGAGCCAGTACCAAGACCTGAACCAACAATGGTTATGCCAGTAGAGCCAGTAATGGAAAATAAAATTGAACCTAATGCAAATATGACCAATGAAGCCTTAATGCCTGAAAACGTTAAAAAAACATCACCAATTATTGGAATAATAGTCGGGGTTATTGTTGCTATACTTGCTGCTCTAACAGGGTTCTTTGTCTTTAATAATTTTTTCGGTAAAAATAAAACTGTTACGTTTAATAGTTATGACTATAAAATAACTGGAAAATATTCAGTAAAGAAATTCGATAATACTCGTTTATTAATATTGGATAATGATGATGAAAATAAGTCTACTTGGCGAATAGAAATTAAACCATATATAGACTTTAATGATTTCAATCAAGTAAAAGAAAATACCGAAGAAATAAAAACGTTATTAACTCAAAGTGGTTTAGTTATTGAAAATAGTGAATTAAAGACTATTTCTGGAACTGAAATATTATTAAATTTAGTCAATGTAGAACAAAAGAAACAATATATTGTAATTATGTCAAATAAAGGTGGCCAATTAATTGAAGCAACTATTTCTCAAAAAGATGGTTCAGTAAGTGAAAAACATCTTAATACATTAATAGGAGTAATTAATACAGGCAAAAAGAAATAAATAATGCCACTCAACTGAGTGGTTTTTATTTGCCTCTATTTATGATAAAATTAAAGTGGTGAGCAAATGAAAATAGATATTGATAGTAATCAAATTAACATTAAAATAATTCGTAAAAAAATAAAAAACATTTATTTTCGTTTTAACTCTAATTTAGAACTAATAGTTAGTTGTAATAAATATGTAACAGATTATCAAATTATGGATATGATTAAAGATAATGAACAAAAAATAATAAAAATGTATTATGAAATAATTAGAAGAGAAAAAAATAAAGATAATTTTGCAATTTTAGGAGAGAGATTAAATATTATTATCGATAGTAGTGTAAAAAAAGTGTTTATCGATGGTAGAAATATATATGCTCCGGAAGAAGAAGCAATAGATAAATATTATTTAAAGGAAAGTAAAAAGTTTTTAGCCGTACGTTATGAAAGAGTATTTCAGATGATGGGTGATTTACCAGAATGTAAACTAAGATTTAGAAAAATGAAGACAAGATGGGGTGTTTGTAATTCTACTGAAAAAATAATTACTTTAAATACAGAACTATATAAATATGATGTTTCATTAATTGATTATGTAATTATTCATGAATTATGTCATTTAAAAGAAGCGAATCATTCATCTGAATTTTGGAATGAAGTAAGTAAATACTATCCTCATTATAAACAAGCAAGAAAACTATTGAAAGAAGGTGTCTAATGGTTATTTCATCTTTACAAAATGATAAAATAAAAGAATTAGTTAGTTTACATGAGAAAAAAAATCGTGATAAATTAGGACAATTTCTAATAGAAGGAGAACATTTAATTGAAGAAGCATATAAGACTCAACAACTAAAAGAAATATTTGTTTTAGAAGATTTTGATTTTGATTTATTTGTCCCTAAAACAATAGTAAGTGAACAAATATTAAAGAAACTAAGTAAACAAGTATCTGCTCCTAAAGTAATTGGGCTTGCATCTAAAAAAAATGAAGGCCCAATAAAAGGAAATGTTTTAATGCTAGACGAAATACAAGATCCAGGTAATTTAGGTACTATTATAAGAAGCGCTGTTGCATTTAATATAGAAACGATTGTCTTGAGTCCTAATTCAGTAGATGTTTACAACGAAAAAGTCATTAGAAGTACTCAAGGATTAATATTTAAAGTAAACATCATTAGAAAAGATTTATTTGAAACAATTGAATTATTAAAAAAGAATAAATATACAATAATTTCCTCATCATTAGATGGAGGAGATGAATATATTGTTCATAATAATAAATATGCTTTAATAGTCGGTAATGAAGGTTCAGGTGTTAGCCAGGAGTTAATTGATGTATCTGATGAGTTATACAAACTAGATATGGATAAAAATGTTGAAAGTCTAAATGTAGCTGTTGCAACAAGCATAATGCTATATAATTTAAATAGGAGATAAAATGTTTAATATTGGTAAAGTTAATAGTTTTCATGGAGTAAAAGGAGAAATTAGAATTCTAAGTAATTTTGAAAAAAAAGACTTAGTTTTTAAAAAAGGTTTTAATCTTTATATTGATAATAAAAAATATGAAATAAAAACCTATCGTCATCATAAACAATATGAAATGGTTACTTTTAATGAGTTTGATAATTTAAATGATGTTTTATTTCTTAAAAATAAAGATGTTTATATATTAAAAACCGATTTAAATTTAAATGATAATTATGTAATAGATGAGCTAGTTGGTTATGAAGTGTATTTTAACGAAGATTATTGTGGTAAAATTATTGATTTTGTGTATAATAATATCAATAATCTTTTAATTATTAAGAACTATAAAGAATTTTATATTCCTTATCATGATAATTTCATTGAAAAAGTTGATAAAAAAGATAAAAGAATTTATTTAAAAAATATAGAAGGGTTGATTGAATGAAAATTGATATATTGACATTATTTCCAAATCTTTTTTCTAATTTTTTAAATGAATCAATTATTAAAAGAGCTATAGAAAAAGAATTAGTAGAAATTAATATAATAAATTTTCGTGATTATTCTTTATATAATAATAGTCAAGTAGATGACACTCCATATGGTGGAGGTTCAGGAATGGTTTTGATGTGTGAACCAATATTTAGAGCTATAGATGATATTAAAACTCCTTCTTCGACTATTATAATGATGAGTCCTCAAGGAAGAGTTTTTAAACAAGAGGTTGCTAAAGAAATGTCACTTTCAAAACATATAATAATAATATGTGGACATTATGAAGGGTTTGATGAAAGAATACGTTCAATAGTAGATTATGAAATAAGTATTGGAGACTATGTCTTAACTGGTGGAGAATTACCGGCAATGGTAATTACAGATGCAATAACAAGACTTATTCCCGGAGTTATAAGTGAAACAAGTATAGTCGATGAATCATTTAATGATTTCTTACTAGACTATCCTACATATACTAAGCCAAGAGATTTTAGAGGTATGATAGTTCCTGAAGTATTATTAAGTGGAGATCATAAAAAAATAGAAGAATATAGAAAAAACGAAAGAATAAGAAGGACTAAAGAAAGAAGACCAGACTTAACGGAGTGATTTGATGTCTAACTACTATATTGAAAAAACAACTGAAACAAAAGAAATAATTTACATGAGATATCGTATTAATGGTTATAATTTTAAACCCAAAAACGATGCTCATAATAGTTTTAATTTGCATAAAATAACAGTAGTAAAACCATCTTTGATTGATGGTATTTTATCTCAAAAAGTAGAGAAACAAATATCAAAAATAGTTAGACTAGTAATGTATATATTAAATACAGATGAAGATGCTAATCCTGGAGATACAATGTTAGCATTAAATGAAATAGCAAGATTAAGATCTGTTATATTGAATCGTTATCAAGATTTCATTACACAAGAAAACGAAACGATATTTTTAAGAAAGTTAAGAATTTTAGAAAATGAGTTAAGAGCTAAAAATATGGCTTATGATGACTATAATTTTGGTGGACCAAGGTTTTAATTGACAATTTACGTTTTTCTGCTAGAATAACAACTGATTAATTAGTTGTTTTTAATTGATTAAAAATGGGGGATAATCATGGCTAATAAATTTGAGTTGAGCAAAAATCAACAACGAAAAAAGATAAAATTACTTAAAAAATTAAAAAAAGATATTATCAAAATAGAGAAACAAGCTAAAAATTATAAACTTGCTAATTTAAAAATAGACTTTAAAAAAATTGCTTCTGCAACAGCAAAAGCAACTAAATTTGCACTTCCGACTATTCTTGCTGGTTCCATTGCTTATGGTTTACATGCAAACTTTATTGGTAAACCATTTGTTCTAGACGATATAAAGCAACCCTTAATGCAAGAAGAAACTATCAGTAGCACAGGTGATGTTAGAATTGAACAACAATATGCGAATTTTTCTCA
>CAYTSC010000009.1:0-1185 GCA_964440475.1 uncultured Muribaculaceae bacterium | reverse complement strand
GTGGGAAAACGAAGGTGAAAACTATTCGCGAAATGTTTATGTATATGATTTGTCTGATAAAAACATAAAAGAATTTATTCCTTTAAAGAGTGAATTAATTAATGCAAAAGAATTATTTGATTTTTTTGGTGAACCTAAAATAATTAAAACTCAGAAAAGAAAAAGCATTACAAAAGAAGAATTGTTAGAAGGTGCGTATTTAGAGGCGAAAATATATTCTGAGATTGAAGAAAAATACATTTATATAAAAGAGAGAGTAGATCTTGAATTTGTATCCACTTTATTATTTTTATTGGTTGAAATGATTATTATATCAGGAACAATATTTTTTGGTGATAGATTAAATAGTTTAATTGAAGATATTAGAGAAATGAAAAAAGATTTTCAACACGTTGACCCATATTTGCTACATAAGAAGTTATTAATAAAAAAAGATACCTATGAAAGAATTGTGGGATGATTTATGAAAATAAAATTTTATAAAAATGACATCTATAAATATTTAAAACAAAATGAAAATGATTCTCTATCTTCATTTAAAGGAAGCGACTTACAGGATTTATTAATATTGATTGATGATTATCAAATACCATATCGAAAAAGGCTCGCTATAGATGAAGGAGTAACATTTGGTCTAGAATTGGAATTTGAAAATTGTAATAGATCAAAAATTAATACTGAATTAATAAAGTATTTTAAAGCACGTGATGATGCATGGCGTATAGTAAGTGATTGCTCATTGGATTCTGGAGCGGAAGTTGTTACTTCGATATTAACAGATAATAATAAAACATGGAAAGATTTAGAAAGTGTTTGTGAATTTTTACAAAAACATTCAACTATTGGTTTTAAAGCAGGGAGTCATATCCATGTTGGAAGTCATTTGCTGGGAAATAAAAAAGAAAATTGGCTTCAACTAATTAAGATTTGGTCAATATATGAAAATATTATTTTTAAATTTTTTTATGGAGAGTATTTAACTCCAAGACCCGAACTGAAACACTATGCTAAACCAAGGTCGAGACAATTTTGGGATATATATGAATTGCACAAATGCTCATCAGATACAACAAAGATTTTACTTCAAAATGTTTCTAGAAACAGGAATCAGGCGCTTAATTTTAAAAACGTTGATTGTGATTTTCCTTCTTTGTTTTCTCTGGAAAATACTATTGAATTTCGTTG
>CAYTSC010000008.1:0-21847 GCA_964440475.1 uncultured Muribaculaceae bacterium | reverse complement strand
TTCAATTTGAAGAGTTTAAAAAGAAAACAAATAAAGTAATCTATGTATCAGCAACCCCAGGAGACTATGAACTAGAATTAGTAAATAATGAAGTTACAGAGCAAATAATTAGACCAACTGGTCTACTAGATCCAGTCATTGAAATAAGGAATACAAAAGGACAAATAGATGATATCATTCATGAAATAAACTTAAGAAAAATAGAGAATGAAAGAGTATTAATTACTACTTTGACTATTAGAATGGCTGAGGAACTAACAAATTATTTAAAAGATATAAACATTAAAGTTGCATACTTACATAGTGAAGTAAAAACATTAGAAAGAGTTAAAATTATTAGAGATTTAAGGCTAGGTAAATATGATGTTTTAGTGGGGATAAATCTTTTAAGAGAAGGATTGGACTTGCCAGAAGTAAGTTTAATTTGTATATTAGATGCAGATAAACAAGGTTTCTTAAGAAGTGAAAGAAGTCTAATTCAAACAATTGGTAGATGTGCAAGAAATGTTAATGGTAAGGTTTTGATGTATGCTGATAGAGTGAGTGAAGCAATGGAAAAAGCGATAACTGAAACAACCAGAAGAAGAGAAATTCAAAATCAATATAATATCGATAATAACATTATGCCTAAAACAATAATTAAAGATATCAGAGAATTAATTACAAATGAAGCTATTTTAGAAAAAGAAGAAACTAAAATGACTAAAAAAGAAAAAGAAATATTAATAGATAATATAGAAAGAGAAATGAAAGAGGCCGCTAATAGATTTGAATTTGAAAAAGCTATAGAATTAAGAGACATATTATTTGAGCTAAAAAGTAAATAGGAGGAAAAATGAAAAAAAGGTTAAAAGAAATAGGGTTGGTTATTGGAATTATTTTATTATTAATAATTGGATTAACAATTATTAATAATAAAAACAATAAGAAAATATGTTCTGATTTAAATAATATTCATATTAGTTTAAAAAAACTAAATGAAGATCCTCAAAATGAAGAATATATTTTAAAAGATTATCCACAAATAAAATTGAGTGGAGAAAAATTAATCGTGGATACAAATTATGATGACATCAAAATATATGACTACGATGAGGTAGTAGTTTGTAATATTAATAATAAACTTCTTTATCGTGGAACAGGAGATCATTTGCCAATTTATAATTCAAAGCAGGAGTTAATAAAAACCCATTTTTATACAGGACAAGGATTATATAATGTTGAAACAAAAAAATATTATGGAAATTATCATGTTTGGGGAGAAGATACCTCATTTATGTATAATTCAATTACTCAAATAAATCCAAAATATATATCAGTATGTAAGACTAATCAAAACAAATCTTTTTGTGAATTTGATAATGATTTAAGAAAGATGAATATAATAAATATGAATGGTAAGAAGATGTTAAAACAGGATTATCAAGATATTATTATCGATTCTGAAAGTTCGAATTATGTTCGTGTAAAAGAAAATAACAAATATGGATTAGTGGATTATAATGGTAAAGAAATAATTGCTGTTGATAAAAATTGTTTAAAAAAATCATTTAATTTTGTCGATAATGACTTCAATTATTATGTTTCATTAAAAGATAATTTAATAACTGTTTATAATAAACTAGGAGAAATCATATTTGAAGATGATATAAAAAGCGAGGAACCACTTTATTGTGATGGTAATCTACGTTCTTTTTATGAAGGTTGGCCAATTGTACCTGTAGATAACATTGTAGAAGAAAACAATAAAATAATTATCAATTTTGAATATGGAGAATTAAAAATTGAAGGAAATAAAAAATTAGAAATAATTTTAGATAAAAACGGAAATTTAATTAGTAGAAATGATAAAGTAATAAAAAACAAAGGGGACTAATATGAAGGCATTAATAACAGGAGCAAGTTCAGGTTTAGGAAGAGAAATAGCTTATCAACTTAGTGAATTAGGTTATGAATTAACTTTAGTCGCCAGAGATAATAGTGGTTTAGAAGAAACACAAAAAAATTGTAAAACAAAATCACAAATATATATATGTGATTTAAGAATAGAAAAAGATGTAATTAAACTATATGAAGATAATAAAAATATAGATTTGCTTGTAAACAATGCTGGTTTTGGTTTATTTGGTTATTTCCATGAAACTGATTTGCAAAAAGAATTAGATGTGATCGATGTAAATATTAAAGCATTACATATCTTAACAAAATTATATCTGAGTGATTTTATTAAGAAAGATTCAGGAAGAATACTTAATGTCGGAAGTGTAGCAGGTTTCCAAGCCGGGCCACAATTAAGCACATATTATAGTACTAAAAATTATGTTGTAAAACAAACATTAGCTATTAGTTACGAACTAAAAGAATTAAAAAGCAATGTAAAAATATCTGTTCTTTGTCCTGGACCATTTAATTCTAAATTTAATGAAACGGCAGGAGCTGTTTTCAAAGCGAAAAATGTTGAAAGTAAATATATTGCAAAGTATGCAGTTAATAAAATGTTTAAAAATAAAATTATTATAATGCCTGGATTAAGATGGAAATTTTCAACATTTATGTCAAGATTCATGCCCTATAATTTATTGATGAAAATAACGAGCAATTTTCAAAGTAAAAAGCAAGAGAAAATAAAATAAATATAATGACAACAAATTGTAAAAACAGTGAGGATAATTTTGTTTCCGGTGAACTTGTTTTATTTCTTCCTAAAATGACCGGTGAAATGAATTATGCTTCGCTAGTAGAAAAAACTAATATTGTAAATAAAGATAATGACCCTTAAATTAGTAATAGTTATCAACATATGAACAATAATAATTTTAAAAATCAAAGAAGTTAATAATTATTGACAATAAATTGCTAATGAAGTATTATACTCCCCAAGAAAAGGGGTATTTTGGTGATAAATAATCGTTGTCGCAATTCAGGGCAAATGGCTAGGATTGAAGAAAAGAAGGATTCAAATTTTGCTTTGCAAATCAAACAAGAAAAAGAACTTAGAATAAAAAAAGAACAATTAATTGCTTATAGAAAACAATTAAAAAAAGAAATAAGCCAAAGAGAGTGGAAAATTTATCCAGAATCTTTTGAAAGAGAGTTTCAACGACTATATTATAAGCTTAGTAAAATGACTTTTTCGGATAAAAACTTAATATTAATAGTTGATGGTTATATTTATTATTTAATAAATAATAAATATAATTTTACTTTCCAAGAATTAAGAAAATTTAGACATGGAGTTATTGAAACAATAAAAAGATGTGCGATTCAATATGGTTATGACGAAGAAGAAATGTCTGCACAAATTGAAGATGATACTTTCTATGAGGATGAAGATGATTTCGATTATGTAGACGAAGATTATGAGGATGAAATCGATTATAGTCTTTAAAAAACAATTGTTTAATAATAATTGTTTTTTTATGGTAAAATATTTATGTTTGAAATGGGTGAATTGCATGGATAAATTAATAATTAAAGGTGCTAGAGAAAATAATTTAAAAAACATTGACTTAGAATTGCCAAAAAACAAATTGATTGTTATGACAGGTGTAAGTGGTTCTGGAAAAAGTAGTTTAGCATTTGATACAATATATGCTGAGGGTCAAAGAAGATATGTTGAAAGTCTAAGCGCATATGCTAGACAATTTTTAGGCGGAACAGAAAAATCAGATGTTGATTCAATTGAGGGATTAAGTCCAAGTATTGCAATCGATCAAAAATCCACTAATAAAAATCCAAGAAGTACAGTAGGAACCGTAACCGAAATTTATGATTATTTAAGACTGTTATATGCAAGAATAGGGATTCCCCATTGTCCAACACATAAGGTGCCAATTACTAGTCAAAGTATTGAAGAAATGACCAACAAAATACTTTCATTTGATGAAGGAACAAAATTAGAAGTTATGTCACCTATTGTAAGAGGCGAAAAAGGAACACATAAAGAACTATTTGATGATTTAAGGAAAAAAGGTTTTTCGAGAATTAGAGTCAATGGAGAAGTTAAAGACTTAAGTGAAGAAATAATACTTAATAAAAATATTAAGGATAATATAGAAGTCGTTATTGATAGAATTGTCTTAAAAAAAGAAGATCGTAGTAGACTCTTTGAAGCAATTGAAGTAGCGACTGGGTTAGCAGATGGAAAAGTTTTAATTAACATCATTGGTGGAGAAGAAATACTTATGAGTGAGAAGTACGCTTGTATAAAGTGTAATTTTTCGTTACCAAATTTAGAACCAAGAATGTTTTCATTTAATTCTCCCTATGGTGCTTGCATTGAATGCAAAGGTTTGGGAGTTAAGAATAAAATTAATATAGATTTATTAATTCCAGATAGAAATAAAACAATATTAGAAGGCGGAATATTATCTTTTAATGCTGAGCAAAATACAAATATGACTGCATTAGAAACAGTTTGTAAACATTATAATATCGATATAACAAAGAAGTTAAGAAGTTTAACAAAAAAAGAAATGGATATTATTTTATATGGTACTAATGAAGAAATGAAATTTAAATACACTTCAAATAAAGGAGATATACTAAAGATTATTATGAAGGAATTATAAATAATTTAGAAAGAAGATATATAGAAACTACGAGCTCATGGATAAGAGAATGGATAGAAGGCTATATGATGGAAATGACGTGTCCACTTTGTAATGGAGCTAGGTTAAAAAAAGATATATTATTCGTTTTAATTAATAAAAAAAGTATTTACGATCTGACATTATTAAGTATTAAAGATTTAAATAAGTTTTTATCAAATTTACAATTGACTGAAGAGGAAAAAAATATTTCTCAATTACTATTAACCGAAATAAAAGATAGGTTAAATTTCTTAGAAAACGTTGGATTAGGATATCTATCTTTAGCTAGAAATGCTGCTACTCTATCAGGAGGAGAAAGTCAAAGAATTAGGCTAGCTACACAAATAGGCAGTAGATTGTCTGGAGTTTTATATGTGTTAGATGAACCAAGTATTGGTCTTCATCAAAGAGATAATGACAAGCTAATTGATTCGTTAAAGGAAATGAGAGATTTAGGAAATACGTTAATAGTAGTTGAACACGATATAGACACAATGCTTGCTTCAGACTATTTAATTGATATTGGGCCAGTCGCTGGTAAAAATGGTGGTTATATAGTAGCTGCTGGAACCCCTAAAGAAGTAATGAAAAATAAAAATAGCATAACGGCTAAATATTTAACAGGAGAAATGTTTATTGAAGTTCCTAAAAAAAGGAGAAAAGGAACTGGAAAATCAATTAAGATAAATGGTGCTCAAGAAAATAACTTAAAAAAGATTGATGTCGAATTCCCTTTAGGAAAATTTATATGTGTTACCGGTGTATCAGGGTCAGGTAAAAGCTCATTAGTTAATGAGATATTATATAAGTCATTAATGAAAAAAGTATACAATTCAAAATTTGAAATAGGTAAACATGATAAAATTACAGGGATTGAAGAAGTTGATAAAGTGGTTTTGATAAGTCAAGATCCAATTGGAAGAACTCCAAGAAGCAACCCTGCAACTTACGTTGGAGTATTTGATGAAATAAGAGATGTTTTTGTCAAAACAAAGGAAGCAAAGATAAGAGGATATAAAAAAGGTAGATTTTCTTTTAATGTTAAAGGTGGAAGATGTGAGGCTTGTCGTGGAGACGGTGTTAAAAAAATAGAAATGCACTTTTTGCCTGATGTATATGTTCCGTGTGACATTTGTGGAGGTACAAAATACAACAAGGAAACATTGGATATAAAATTTAAAGGAAAAAACATTGCAGATGTTCTGAGTATGAGAGTTGAAGAAGCAATTGAATTCTTTGAAAATGTGCCAAGAATTAAATATGAATTACAAATAATGATAGATGTTGGACTATCATATATAGAACTTGGTCAAGGAGCGCCAACTTTATCAGGGGGAGAGGCAGGCAGAGTAAAACTTGCCAAGGAACTACAAAAAAAACCAACAGGTAAAAGTGTATTTATACTAGATGAGCCGACAACAGGCCTACACACTGATGATATAAAAAAATTATTAAATATATTAAATAGAATAGTCGATAACGGAGATACTGTAATTGTAATTGAACATAATTTAGATGTTATTAAAGTTGCTGATCATATTATTGATTTAGGACCAGAAGGAGGAGATGGTGGGGGTGAATTAGTTGCCATAGGAACACCAGAAGAAATAATAAAGTCAAAAAAATCATATACAGGTCAATATTTAAAGAGAGTTTTAAAATAATGAGGGACTATTTATTAAGTTAAATAGTTTTTTTAATATTTAATAGAAAATGTTATATAATATATATTAGTAAGGTAGGAGAGTATTTAATGAATAAGAGAGTGATTGATACAAAAGTATTTAAGGTTCTGTCATATGTCTTTATATTATGGTTAGTAGGATTAGTAAGTCCATACCGAAATGAAAGAGATGTTAAGTTTCATATTGGACAAGGAATAATATTAACAATATTCATAGTAATATTTACTAGTATAATATTTTTAGTTAATAATTTATTTATTAATAAAATTTTTGTAGTAAAAGTTCTAACAGGGCTAGGACATTCAGGAAAATACTTAGTTAATTCAACAGGATTACTAATTAATACTATACTGAATTCACTAATTTTTGTAGTGTATTTAATATATGCAATAATTGGTATGGCAAATGTAATGAGAGGAAAAGATAAATTTTTGCCTTTAATTGGCCGATTCTCATTTATCAATAAAATATTATGACAAAAAAAATAATAACAATATCATTAATTATTGTTTCGCTAATAACAATCTTCTTAATAAGCATATTACTATTACAAAAAAAACCTATAAAAGAAAAAGAGATGTCTAATAAGTATTCAAAAGAAGTAGAAAAATATTTAATTAATAATAATATATCCACTGAGCCATATTCAAAATTTATAGAAGCGTTAGTTACGGAATCTAAATTTAATATAAAATACAAAGATGAATATTTAAAAATAAAATATATCGATAAAAATAATTATTTAGATGAAGTTAATTTACTACTTGATAATGGCTACAAGCAAGATGATATTAATAAAATTTTTGAAAAACATTTTGATTATGTATCAATATTAATAAAAAAACCAATGATAGATATAAAATATTTAGATATAAAAAACTTTAGAATAGAAAATTTAGATAGATATATTGCTTATGAAGCGAAAAAGAAATATGATTTATCAATGATTGTTACATATGTAAATATTGGAATAGATAAAGATTTTTATGAGAATATTTCATTAGTAGAAGATCCTCATAATATAAATGTTTTGGTTAATAAGTATAATAAATTACCGGAAAATTTTGAACCAGAAGAAGTAGTTACTTTATCAGGTAGTATGAAGATTAATGCAATAGCAAAAGAACCTGTAACAACAATGGTTGAATCAGCAAAAAAAGCAGGGTATAAATTATGTTATTATAGTGGATATAGACCATATTCTAGACAAGTTACTTTGTATAATGGTTATGCAAAAAGATTTGGCCAAAGTGGCGCTGATACAATATCTGCTAGGCCGGGACATACTGAACACAGCACTGGTTTAGCGGTTGATTTTTGTACAAGTCCGGGTGTAAAAGTAAAAGAAACAGATGGAGTTTACGAATGGTTTTCTAATAACGCTCACCTATATGGTTTTATACTTAGGTTTCCAAAGGATAAAACCTTCATAACTGGTTATGTATTTGAACCATGGCATTATCGTTACTTGGGTATTGAATTAGCAACAAAAGTAAAAGAAAGTGGTTTAACTTATGAAGAATATTATGATTTATATATAAAAACGGAGGAAATATGAAATATTATTGCATTGGTATTAAAGGCGCTGGAATGAGCACATTGGCTTGTGTGCTTCATGATTTGGGAAATCATGTAAGTGGTTATGATGATTCAAAAGAAAAAAAGTTCACTGAAGAAGGACTTGATAAAAGAAAAATAAAGATTAATTTTGAAGCAAATGACTTAGATCCAGATACAATAGTTACATATTCTAAAGCTTTTAGATATGATCATCCAGAAATCATTAGACTAAGAAAGTTAAAATATAAATTTATTGAATACAATCAATTAATAGGAGATATAACAAAAAAGTTCGATTCAATTGGTATAAGTGGAACTCATGGAAAAACAACCACTAGTCTGTTATTGACAAATATTTTTTCTAAGACAATAGGAGCCAACTATTTTGTTGGAGATGGAACTGGTTATGCGGACCCTAAAAATAAAATCTTTATTTTAGAAGCCGATGAATATAATAAACATTTTTTGGCATATCATCCAACAACTGCAGTTATAACAAATATAGAATTAGACCACGTTGAGTGTTATAAAGGAATTAAAAATTTAATAAATAGTTTTAAAAAATTTGCTAACAGAGCGCAAAACATAATTGTTTGTGGTGATGATGAGAATATTAGAAAGATTAAATTTAATAAGAACCCAATTTATTATGGATTTGACTTGGATAATGATTTTGTTGCTAGAAACTTGATTTTAGGAGAAGAAGGTTGTTCATTTGATGCCTACTATAATGGAAATTACTATGATCATTACAAACTACCTTTTTACGGCAAACACATGATTCTTAACTCATTGGCAGCAATAGTAACATGTATTATTTATGGGATTGAAAAAGAAGAAATCAAGAAAACTATAAAGACATTTAAAGGCGCTAAGAGGAGATTTAAGGAAGAGGTAATTGGAGATAAAATAATCATCGATGATTATGCTCATCATCCTACGGAAATAAGTGCAACAATAGATGCTGCAAGGCAAAAATATCCTAATAAGGAAATTATAGCTATCTTCTTACCAAATACATATTCTAGAATAGAGGCATTTAAAGAGGACTTTATAAATTCTTTAAAAAAAGCAGACAAGGCCTATGTAATGCCTATATATAGCGATAGAGAAAGTCAAAAAGACTATCCTAATATTAGTTCAAACTTATTGATTGAAAGTGTAGAAAATGCTGAGGAGATTACACTTTCAAAAGTGGAAAAATTATTGAAACATGATGAAGCAGTATATTGCTTTATGAGTTGTACAAATATATATATAATAGTTGATAAATTTAAGGAAAAACTAAAAAAGATGTTATAAGTTAACATCTTTTAATTTAGTTTAATAGATTTGTTTTCTTCCTGTTTTTCCCTAGGGATTACTCTTGCAATATTGTGTATCTCTAAAATCCTTTTAGCAATATCATTAACAAATTTATTTTTATATTCAAATTTATTTAATTGAGTTAATATTATTAAATAATATGGAGAAGTTCCCTCTATGTAACCAGCTTCATGATAGGCAATATCAAAGGCACCATATTTTCTTAGAAAAGATTGATTATTAATAGATTCAAAATCAATTAATTTAGTATTTGGATTAGATAAGAAACTTTTAAAAAGTGGTCCTAAATCTGAGTTATTAATAAACTCAATAATTTTCTTCCAGTAAAGTATCATATCGTTACAATTTACTATCCCAAAATTATCATTTGGTCTACTCTCCATTGTGTGGGTAGCACCAATAGATAAACCATATTCTTTTATACTATCTTTTCCTAAAAAGTCGACAAGTTTTAAATATGCTGTATTATCACTTTCGACTAATGATAACTTTATTAATTCAATAATGGAAAATTCTTTGTTTTCTTTAATTTCTTTAATTGAGCCAGAACCTTGTTTCAAATCTTCTAAATTTACTAATATTTTCTCATTCAAATTTACTTCATTTTTATCTGCTTTTTCAAACAAAATTAATGCAGGAAGTATCTTTATACTACTTGCAGCATAGAAACCTATTTCTCTATTGTATGAAAAAACATCACCATTGATTGCGTTTTCGTAATAATATGAAACTTTATTACCTTTATATGTCTCTGCTAAACAAATATCATTTATTTCTTTTATTTTACTTATTAATAATTCTTTATTTTCAAAATCATTTTTGTCAATTTTATATGATGGAATTAGATCGAAATACATTAATTATCTCCTCTCTTTAACTCTAATTTTCTTCCGATTTTTTGTTTTTTTGTCTTTTCATATGTTGTAATAATTATTTGATCAATATATTCTTTGTTTAATTCAATCTTCTTAGCTAGTTCAAATTGTACTCTTGCTCTTTGAAGATTATGATCTTTAATTTTAGGATTAACCCTGAAATATACGTCTCCATTTAAATGATCTTTTAGGAATCTCATTCCTAGTTCTAATGTAATAATATGTAATGCATTACCAATATTTTCTATTTCAACATCATTAAATGTTTCATATGTTTCACTTGCATACCCTTGGATAAATGCCTTTAATATATCAAAATTGATATCTATTTTTTGTAGTTCAAATTCCTCTTCACCGGCTTCATTTATTAAAGATCTTAATGCATCGGCAGGGTCTGATAATACTCCATGCATAACTGTATCTAAATCAATCACAGAGGTATTTTCATTTTCCCAACAAATTAAGACATTATTAATTTTAGTGTCATTATGGTTTAGCCTTTTAGGAATTTCTCCTATTCTAACTAAATCATTAAGATGCGAGTAAAGTGATGCTCTTTTTGTTACAAAATTTATTTCATCAACACAATTATGTGCTCTATTATGTTTATCATCTCTTACGTCCTTAATAAACTCATGATATATATACTCAGTATTATGAAAATTAATAATAGGATCACTTAATCCATCTTCTGGATAGTCACTCACTAATCTTAAAAAATTACCGAAAGCTTGTCCAATAATATATGGAACATCGTCTTTTACATCTGTTGGAACCTCAGACATATCATTGTAGCTAATTGCATTTTTAATTTCTTCATAAACTCTCCAGTGCTCAACACCATTTTCTTCATTTGTGTATAAATTTTTACCATCTATGGTATTAATTACTTGCAATACTTGAGCTCCGTTAGTTTGTTGCCTTTTCATGTGTTCTGTAACTCTTTTTATTCTTTCCATTAGAACATATGGCTCTTTGAATACTGTTGTATTTATTTTTTGGAAAATATATTTATTTAATTTACCATTTCCATAAAATGTTAATAAATAAGTACTATTTATATTGCCTCCACTTAATTCTTTAATTTCTATTAGTCTGCCTTTTATATCGAATTGAACAGCAATTTTTTCTACTTTTTTCATTATAAAACCTCACCTGAATTTATTTTATCATAATTACTTAGTAATTGCATTTTATATATATATTAAGTATACTTTTAACTAAGGAAGTGTTATATATGCGAAATTTTACAGAGCAAGAATTGGTTAGAAGAGAAAAATTAAATCACTTTAAAGAACTGGGAATAGATCCATTTGGACAAAGGTTTTTAGTGAATTCAAATTCTGAATACATAAAAAATAAATATGAAGATAAAACAGCAGAAGAGTTAAATGATATCAATGAAGAAGTGATAGTTGCAGGTAGAATAATGACCAAAAGAGGTAAAGGAAAAGTTGGTTTCTTTCATTTGCAAGATAAGTTTGGTCAAATACAAATATATATTAGAAATGATAATGTTAGTGAATTAGAATACGATTTATTTGATCGTTCGGATATTGGAGATATAGTTGGAATTAAGGGAACTATTATGAGAACGAACGCAGGAGAATTAAGTATTAGAGCATCTGAATATACACATTTAACAAAAGCATTAAGACCTCTACCGGAAAAGTTTCATGGTTTGACTGATGTTGAAGAAAGATATCGTCGTCGTTATGTTGATTTAATTATGAATGAAGAAGCTAGAAAAACAGCATTTATTAGACCTAAAATTATTCGTAGTATTCAAAATTACCTAGATAACATAGGGTATACAGAAGTAGAAACTCCTATTCTTGGAACAATACTGGGCGGCGCAACTGCTAGACCATTTGTTACTCATCATAATACTTTAGATATTTCAATGTACTTAAGGGTAGCGACCGAATTGAATTTAAAAAGATTAATTATCGGTGGTATGGACAGAGTTTATGAAATTGGTCGTTGTTTTAGAAACGAAGGAATGGATAAAACTCATAATCCAGAATTTACTTCAATTGAGTTATATGAAGCATACGGGGATTTGGAAACAATGATGGATATTACAGAAGGTATATTCAACCATGTTGCTCAAGACGTTTTAGGAAAAGAAGAAGTTGAATGGAATGGACGTACCATTTCATTGAAACCTCCATTTAAAAGAATTAAAATGGTTGATGCTATTAAGGATGAAACTGGCATTGATTTTGGTTCTGACATGAAGCTAGAAGAAGCTAAAAAGTTGGCAAGAGAACATAAAATAGAATTAGAAGATCATTTTGGATATGGGCATATAGTGGCTGAATTCTTTGATAAATATGTTGAAAACAAAATAATTCAACCGACATTCGTTACTGATTATCCATTGGATATTAGTCCGCTTGCAAAAAAGAAAAAAGATGACGAGAGATTTACTGAGAGATTTGAAATATTTATCGATGGAGCTGAATATGGTAATGCCTTTACTGAACTTAATGACCCTAATGATCAATATGAAAGATTTGAATCTCAAGTAAAAGAAAAAGAATTAGGGAATGAAGAAGCAAATGAAATGGATTTAGATTTTGTAGAAGCATTGGAATATGGTATGCCGCCTACTGGTGGATTAGGAATAGGAATCGATCGCTTAATAATGTTAATTACAGGAAACGATTCCATTAGAGAAGTTATTTTATTTCCAACAATGAAATTAAAATAATAAAGGAGGGATTTGGATGATTAAAGACCCAAATGATATTAAAATATTTGGTTTATATCCAGGAGTAATTGAATCACCAAATGTAGTTAGAAATTTATCAGAAGTTGAATTATATCATTTTATTAACTATTTGAGTTTGGTGATAAAAAAACAAGAAGAACAAGACGAAAAAGAAATGAAAAGAACAGATTTATCGGAAGAAAGATATGCTTTAGCATTTGCAGTTAACCAAACAAGAAAATTTGGAGTGGAATTACCATGGCCAAGTTTAGGAGAGGAATTTATTACTACTTCGACTTTTAATATTTGGTATGGATTTTATCACAATCATTTTAATAGTGTTTTATCCCCATCTGAATTTAATAATTATCAAAAAGCTCTTTCTCGTCGAGGAGACGTTTCGAAATACATGCCAAAAGGCAAATGGAAAAATATGCTTGATAATGAAGTGACAAAACAATTAAATTTGGAGTTAAAATAAATATATAAGCACATGAATAAATATGTGCTTATATTTTTTGCAAGTTTAATAATTCAATTTACAATATTTTTATAAGGTGATATAATTTTTGAAGAGGAGGAAATATAAATGAAAAAGTTTTTTAAAGAAAATAGTCTAATAAAATGGGCAACCATAATGTTATTAGTTTCGTTTCTGCTAACTTGGGTTATTAAAGTTCCAATTGAAGGAGGCGCTGCCTTTCATCGTGCTGGAGTTTTAGACATATTTACTATATTATCAATCGGTTTAGAAGTATTTGCACACTTTGCATCACTGTTATTTATCGTAGCTGGTTTTTATGAAGTAATTAGCAGAACAAAAGGTTATCAAACAATAGTTGATTCAATATCAAAAAAATTCAAAAAATCTAATGTAGCAACATTGACATTTGTTTTAGTAACTATGTTATTATTTTCAGTATTTACTTCGGTATTTATTGAACCACTAGTATTATTATTATTTGCACCATTCTTTATTACACTTATTTTGAAAATGGGAAAGGATAAAATAACTGCATTCTTTGCAACATTCGGTGGAATGTTAATCGGGACTATAGGCAGTGTATATAGTGGAGCAGTTGTTGGAGCTTTAAAACAAGCACTTCAAATTGAAGTGGGAGATAAAATTATCTATAGAGTAATGTTACTTGTTGTTGTATATATTGTATCAGCTGGTTTTATTCTATTTCATAATTTATCTAAAAAGAAGGTTAAGGAAGAAACTTCTGAATTATTTGAAGTTCCAGCACCTAAAAAAAGTGATAAAGGTTCAGTTGTTGGAGTAATAATTATATTAGCTTTAGTAGCATTATTACTAATAATTGGATTCCTGCCTTGGGGAGCAGAAGATACGTTCCTAAAAGGAAATTGGGCTGCAAACCTATATGAAGGCTTCAAAGGAGTTGAATTAGGCGGAATTAAAATTTTTGATTCACTAATTGGACCGAAATTATATGATTTTACATATGAATTTGGTAAATGGACAATGATTAGTGCTCAAGGATTGTTACTAGCGGCATCAGTACTTATTGCAATTGTTTCTAAAATGGATTTTGATAGCTTCTTTGATGCTCTATTAACAGGATTTAGAAAAATTGGTAAGACAGTACTAGTAGTTATACTAGCTTATCTAGTTATGTTATTTAGTCTTCAATTTCCAGTATTGCTAAGAGTTACAGGTTCATTGCTAAAAGAGTTTAACTACTTTATATCAGCAGTAGTAGCATTTATTGGTTCTATATTTGGAATTGAATTCAGATACGCATTAACGCTTACTGCTAATGAAATGATTGCTACACATTCAGATAGCATTAACCCTAGTACATTAGCGGTAATATTCCAAGCAGTTTATGGATTAACCCAATTCTTTGTACCGACAAGTTTAACTTTATTAGTTGGTTTATCTGCATTGGATATTTCATATTCTGAGTGGTTAAAGAAAACTTGGAAATACTTAGTTGTACTTTTAGGAATAACAATAATTATTGTGTTACTAGTAACTCAACTATAATAGCTTAAGAAGTCGTAAGACTTCTTTTTACTTGTAAAAAGATATTATCTATTTTATACTTTAGTTGGTGAATGATATGAAATTAAATAAAAAAGGTTGGGGTTATCTTATGATGTTTGCATTATTATTCATTTTAATAACTGCATTAATTTTTGCTTGGTATTATGCATATGAAACATATAAAAAAATTGATGAATTTGAGAATGGTCCATCGGAAACCGATTTGGGGAATCCGACTGATAATAGAAGACAAAACTATTATTATGGCTTAGAAGTAAAATTGGATGAAGCTGGTAAAAAATATATCGAGTTGATGAATTATAGTTGTAAAGATCATCCTTGTATAATAAATTATAAGAGTATTAAAAAAATGGATTATATAAGTGTTTTATTAGACTATGATACTGCTAATGAATGTGATGGATATATAAAAATAAAACACACAAATATTGAAGCGTATATTAAGTGCGATAATTATGTCACGGAGGGATATTAAATGAGAAAGATGCAATCATTATCTGCTATATGGGGAATTGTTATGTTTGTTTTAGTCGCGGCAGTTGGATTATATGCAGCACATTATACAAAAAACAAAAAGTATATTGAATTAGAAACCAAAATAGTAGAATTAATAAAGAATGACAAAAAAGTAATGGAAGAAATAAAATCTGCAAATCGTTATACAGTTATTAATGATACGATAAAAAATAAAATTGATTTGAATGTTGATGGAGATAAGTGTACTGGAGAAATAAAAATAATCAAAACATTCATGGGGAATATATATCAACCAAAATTATTTTGTAAAAATTATAAAACATTTGTAATTTTTTAGTAGTAAAAAATAAATATTTGTGATAATATAAATATGTAAAAATTAGTTAAACCTTATCAAGAGTAGTGGAGGGACAGGCCCTGTGAAGCTCAGCAACCTATTAATTTGTGGTGCTAAATCCTGCGGGAAACCGAAAGATAAGTATTATAGTAAATACTCATGGTTTCCTGAGTGTTTTTTTAAGGTTTTAGAAGGAGGAAATATGAAAAAAATTTTTACATCAGAATCTGTTACAAGTGGACATCCAGATAAAATCTGTGATCAAATATCGGATGCAATACTAGATGCATATCTGAAAGGAGATAATGAATCAAGAGTAGCTTGCGAAACTTGTATTAGTAAGAATAAAGTTATGATTTTTGGAGAAGTTACATCTAAAACAAGTGTTGATATTAAAACTATTGTTAAAGAAAAAATAAAAGAAATAGGATATATAAGTGAAGACATCGGATTTGACATAGAAAAATCAGAAATAATTATTGATTTAAACAAACAATCACCAAATATTGCTTTGGGTGTAGATAAAGAAGATAAGGGCGCTGGAGATCAGGGAATGATGTTTGGCTATGCTTGCAATGAAACAGAAAATTACATGCCTATGGCAATATATTTGGCACATAATTTAGCTAAAAGATTAGAATTGGTTAGAAAAGAAAATATAATTGATTATTTAAGACCTGATGGTAAAACTCAAGTTTCAGTTGAATATGAAAATAATGTTCCTAAAAGAATTGATACTATAATTTTATCGGCACAACATAAAGAAGGCATTGATATTGAAAGATTAAGAAAAGATATATTAGAAAATGTTATAAACTATGAGTTAAGGGATCATTTAGATGAAAATACTATTATTATGATAAATCCAACAGGAAAATTCGAAATAGGAGGCCCTAAGGGAGATAGTGGGTTAACGGGCAGAAAAATAATAGTAGATACTTATGGTGGTTATGCTAAACATGGAGGAGGAGCATTTAGTGGAAAAGACTATACAAAAGTAGATAAAACAGCAGCTTATTATGCGAGATATGTTGCTAAAAACTTGGTTGCAGCAAAATTATGTGATAGATGCGAAGTAGGAATTTCATATGCAATTGGCATTTCGCGCCCAACATCAATAGCTATTGAAACTTTTAATACCGGTAGATTATCCGAAGAAAAATTATTAAATATAATAAAAGAAACCTTTGATTTTAGACCGAATAATATGATTGAAGAATTAAATTTAAAAAACATTTCATATCAAAAATATTCTTGTTATGGACACTTTGGTAAAGAAGATTGTCCTTGGGAAAAATTAGATAAAGTAGAAATATTAAAGAACAAACAAGGAAATGCATAATCATGATAATATATTGTTCAAAGGAGAATTATAATGAATAACTTAAATGTTTACATGAAAATTGCTAACGAAGAAATTAAAAAAAGAGGTTTGAAAAATATTGTTCCTCTTTATCCTATGTTAAGGTTTTATAATGATAAACTAAATATTTTTATCCCTTTTGCCGATAAAAAAGATCGTGTTTGGGATTCTGATAGTGAAATTAAACCTAAGTATTGGATGCTAATAGATATTAATACTGAAGAAGTATTAGAGTTTAACGAAACAAAAGAAAAAGATTTCATAATTGATGGATTAGTAATAAAAAAATTAAATGATAAACAAAAAGAAATTACTAAATATTCTATAGAAAAAGTTTCACAATATAAAAAAAGTATAATTGAAGATATTAGGAAATCTGAATTACCATTGCAAAAGAAGTTGGTATCAATTCTAGGTAATGAAATAGATATAGATGGAGAGAAAGTTGATATTAATGAATTTTTATTAGCAAATTTTGAAGAAGATATTAATATAAAAGTAAATGAATTAGTAAAAGTTCTTATCCATTCCAAGTATGGCTCAATTACATATTATTATGATATTTTATTTGAACAAGTCATTGAAGAATATATATCAATGAAAAGTATAAATGTTGATAAGATAAAATTGTGTATTGAAATAATGAACAACTATTATGAAGGAGTAATTGGGATAGAAAATATTTTCAATATAATTTATTTATAAAAAACACATAAAACAGTTGACATATATATTTGATAAATGTTATATTAGGTTCGTATTGATTTTGGTTCTACCTTAGGTAGGACCTAAATTTAAGGAAAAACAGATACACCGGGAAGTGTGTATATGAAAGGAGAAAAAATATGCCTACAATTAATCAATTAGTTAAAAAGGGTCGTAAGAGTAAATCTCGTAAAGCTAAAAGTCCAGTATTGAACATTGGTTTTAATAGCTTAAAAAGAAAAACAACAGATACTGATCATCCACAAATGAGAGGTGTTTGTACAAGAGTGGGAACTCGTACACCTAAAAAACCAAACTCAGCATTAAGAAAATATGCGCGTGTTAGATTATCTAATGGTCGTGAAGTAGATACTTATATACCAGGAGAAGGACATAACTTACAAGAACATAGTGTTGTTCTAATAAGAGGTGGTCGAGCACAAGACTTAATTGGTGTTCGTTATCATGTGGTTCGTGGAGCCCTTGATACAGCTGGTGTTGAAAATCGTAAACAAAGCCGTAGTAAATATGGTACGAAAAAAAATAAGAAGAAATAAGATAAAGGAGGATAAATATGCGTAAAAGACGTGCAGAAAAAAGAGATGTATTACCAGATCCAATTTATAATTCTAAAGTGGTCACTAAACTTATTAATCAAGTTATGATCGATGGTAAAAGAGGAACTGCAGAAAGAATATTTATAGAAGCATTTAAAATAGTTGAAGAAACAACAAAAGAAGATCCGATGGAAGTTTTTAATAAAGCATTAGAAAATATTAAGCCAATTTTAGAAGTTAAATCAAGAAGAGTTGGTGGTTCAAACTATCAAGTTCCAGTTGAAGTAAGACCAGAACGTAGTCAAACTTTAGCGCTTAGATGGTTAGTGAATTATGCTAAAACAAGAAACGGACAAGGAATGGCTATTAATTTAGCAAACGAAATAATTGATGCAGCAAAAGGCGTTGGTGGAGCAGTTAAAAAACGTGAAGATATTCATAAAATGGCTGAAGCTAACAAAGCATTTGCTCATTATAGATGGTAGGAGATGAATATGGCTCGAGAAATAAAATTAGAAAATATTAGAAATATTGGAATAATGGCTCATATCGATGCAGGTAAAACAACATTTACTGAACGAGTCTTATTTCATACTGGTCGTACCCATAAAATAGGTGAAACTCATGATGGAGAATCACAAATGGACTGGATGGACCAAGAAAAAGAAAGAGGAATAACAATTACTTCTGCAGCTACGACTGCTTTCTGGAAAGGCTATCAATTAAATATAATCGATACCCCAGGTCACGTAGACTTTACTATTGAAGTAGAAAGAAGTTTAAGAGTATTAGATGGTGCTATTACTGTAATAGATGCTCAAAATGGAGTTGAACCTCAAACTGAAACTGTTTGGAGACAAGCAACAGAATTTAAAGTTCCAAGAATGATATTTGCAAATAAAATGGATAAATTAGGAGCAGACTATTTGTTTAGCTTAGATTCCATTGAAAAAAGATTAGGAGTTAAAGCAAAAGCAATTGCTTGGCCAATCGGAGCAGAAGACTCATTTAATGGAATAATCGATTTAATTGAAATGAAAGCTTATCATTATGATGGTAAAGAAACGGAAGATGCTGTTGAAATAGAAATTCCTGAAGACTTAAAAAAATTAGCAGCAGAAAAAAGAGTTGAATTAATTGAAACGATAGCAGACTTTGATGATGAATTAATGGAAAAATATTTAGAAGGTGAAGAAGTTACAATAGAAATGATAAAAAGAGCTATTCGTAAAGGTACTCTTGCAGTTGAATTCTTCCCAGTAATGGTTGGAAGTGGAAAAGCAAATATGGGTATTAAATATGCTCTAGATGCGGCTTTAGATTTCTTACCTAGTCCATTAGATATAGCGGCTATTGAATGTTTAGATATGAATGGTAATGATGTATTAAGACATCCAAGTGATGATGAACCATTTACTGCTCTAGCATTTAAAGTAATGACAGACCCGTTTGTTGGTAAATTAACTTTCTTTAGAGTTTACTCAGGTAAATTGGAAAGTGGAAGTTATGTTTATAACTCAACAAAAGGAACTAAAGAAAGAGTTGGTCGTATCTTAGAGATGCATGCTAACCAAAGAAAAGAAATCGATGTTGTCTACACTGGAGAAATTGCTGCTGCCGTAGGATTAAAAGAAACGAGTACTGCAGATACTCTATGCGAAGATAAAAACAAGGTAGAAATGAAGGGGATGGCATTTCCTGAACCGGTAATTGATCTTGCTATTGAACCAAAGAGTAAAAATGATCAAGATAGAATGTCTACTGCATTACAAAAATTAGCAGAGGAAGATCCAACATTCAAACAAAGAACAGACGCTGAAACTGGTCAAACAGTAATAAGTGGTATGGGGGAATTGCATTTAGAAGTTCTTGTTGAAAGAATGAGAAGAGAATTCAATGTGGATTGTAATGTTGGTAAACCACAAGTTGCTTATCGCGAAACATTAACTATGTTAGGTCAGTGTGAAGGTAAGTATATAAAACAATCAGGTGGTCGTGGACAATATGGACACGTTTGGATCAAGTTTGAACCTAATAGAGAAAAAGGATATGAATTTGTCGATGAAGTTGTAGGAGGAGTTGTTCCAAGAGAATATATTCCTGTAGTTGACAAAGGATTACAAGAAGCTATGGCTGGCGGTATTCTAGCTGGATACCCAATGGTTGATGTTAAGGCAACATTATATGACGGTTCTTACCATGATGTTGACTCATCAGAAATGGCATTTAAAGTTGCTGCTTCACTTGCATTAAAAGAAGCAAAAAATAAATGTAAACCAGTTTTACTAGAACCGATTATGAAAGTTGATGTAGTAACTCCAGAAGAATATTTTGGAAATGTTATGGGAGACTTGACTAGTCGTAGAGGAAGACCTTTAGGTCAAGAATCACGTGGAAACGCATTACAAATATCTGTAATGATGCCACTAGCAGAGATGTTTGGATTAGCTACTTCATTACGTAGTAATACTCAAGGTAGAGGAACTTTTACTCCAACCTTTGATCATTATGAAGAAGTTCCGAAAAGCATCGCTGAAGATATCATCAAGAAAAACAACGCCAATTAATAAATAATACTTGATAAAATATCAAGAATTAGATAGAATTAGAAATGTTAAAGGAGGAAAGATTAATATGGCAAAACAAAAATTCGATCGTAGCAAACCGCACGTTAATATTGGTACAATTGGTCACGTAGACCATGGTAAAACAACATTAACCGCAGCTATAACAAAACAATTTGGAGAATTCCAGTCTTATGATCAAATAGACAAGGCTCCAGAAGAAAGAGAAAGAGGAATTACAATTAGTACTTCTCACGTTGAGTATGAAACAGACGCTCGTCATTATGCTCACGTAGACTGTCCAGGACATGCCGACTATGTTAAAAACATGATTACAGGTGCTGCTCAAATGGACGGAGCGATTTTAGTAGTTTCAGCTGCAGATGGCCCAATGCCTCAAACTGCTGAACACATTCTATTATCTCGTCAAGTGGGAGTTCCTAAAATTGTAGTATTCATGAACAAGTGTGACCAAGTTGATGATCCAGAATTATTAGACTTAGTTGAAATGGAAATTCGTGAATTACTAGAAAAATATGAGTTCGATGCAGAATGTCCAATCATTCGTGGTTCAGCTCTTAAAGCTCTTGAAGATGATGAAAAATATGTTCAAGCAATTAAAGATCTAATGGCTGCTGTTGATGAATATATTCCAACTCCAACTAGAGATGTAGATAAACCATTCTTAATGAGCATTGAAGATGTATTTACTATTTCTGGACGTGGAACAGTTGTAACTGGTCGTGTTGAAAGAGGAAAATTAAACCTTAACGATGAAGTTGAAATTGTTGGTCTAAGAGATACTAAGAAAACAGTTGTTACAGGAATCGAAATGTTTAGAAAACAACTTGACTATGCAGAAGCAGGAGATAACGCAGGAGTATTACTTCGTGGAGTTACTCGTGACGATGTTGAAAGAGGACAAGTATTAGCTAAACCAGGAAGTGTAACACCTCATACTAAATTTAAGGCTAGTGTATATATCCTTTCTAAAGAAGAAGGTGGAAGACATACTCCATTCTTCACAAATTATCGTCCACAATTCTATTTCAGAACTA
>CAYTSC010000007.1:1626-22971 GCA_964440475.1 uncultured Muribaculaceae bacterium | reverse complement strand
ACATAAAGTAGTATCAGGTAAATTAGAATTAACATATGATGGAACTAATTTCATAAATATGAATAATGCAGAACCAAATACAACAGGAGTAGCAACATTTACAGTAAAAAATACAGGTACATTGCCAATAGAAAATTACCAAGTATACTTTTCAAAAGTAATTAATACATTTATAAATGATGAAGTAGTATATACATTAAGTTGTATTTCTAGTGACTCTATCGCTTGTAATGGAGTACCAGAGACACCTGTCCCAACAAGTGAAGTATTAATGTTAACACAACCGAGTATTAATCCTAATACAACCCATACATATACATTAAGTGTAAAATTCATAGAAGCAGGCATAGAACAAAATTATAATCAACAAAAAACACTATCATTCATGTTAACGATAAATGAAATGCAAAAAAATATGATACAAGATTAAAACAAGAGTTTGATCAAATACTGTGATGTGTCAGAAAATCAAGATGGAAGTATAATGTCATATATTATAGATGATGGAAGAGGAACAAATACATATAAATTATATATCCAAAGTAATGGAATAATCTATGCCAATACAAATAGCTCTAGTTTATTTAGAGGCTTTAACAAATTAACAAAGATAAATAACTTAAATACACTAATAACAAGTAACGTTACAAATATGTCAGGTATGTTTTATGCTTGTAGATCTTTAACAAATTTGGATTTAAGTACATTCAATACAAGTGAAGTAACGAATATGTCGGCTATGTTTGGCCATTGTATAGTTTTAACAAATCTAGATTTAAGTACATTTAATACAGGTAAAGTCACAAAAATGTCTTCTGTTTTTAGCAGTTGTAGTGACTTAAAAAATCTAGATTTAAGTTCGTTTAATACAAGCAAAGTAACAACTATGTCCTCCATGTTTCATGATTGTAGAAACTTAACAAGTCTTAATTTAACTTCATTTGATACAAATAACGTAACAGATATGTCATATATGTTTTACTTTTGTAGAGATTTAACGAGTCTAGACTTAAGTTTGTTAAACACAACTGAAGTAACAACTATGTCCTATATGTTTTATTTTTGTATAGGTTTGAAAAGTCTAGATTTAAGTTCTTTTGATACAGGAAAAGTAATGACTATGTCAGATATGTTTCACGATTGCAGTGCCTTAACGGATATCGATTTAACTTTATTTAATACAAGCAACGTAACTAGTATGTCACAAATGTTTAAGGGTTGCAGTGCCTTAACGAACCTTGATTTAAGTACATTTAATACATCTAAAGTCACAAATATGTCCTATATGTTTTATAATTGTAGAAGTCTGATAAGTTTAAACTTATCTAATGCAACATTTGTCTTAGTAACTTCACATTCTTATATGTTTACTTATATAACTTCAGGGATAAGCATATTAGTAAAAGATAGTACATCAGAAACATTTATAAATAGTAGATTAAGTGATGCTGGTAAAACAGGTACTGTAACTATATTTGTTCCTTAGATTAGTTCATAAATTAAGCAATATCTTCAAACTATAATATATGATATAATCTACTTAGAATTGAAGTGGAATATGAAGAAGAATAGTTTTATTGAGGGCACATTAATCGCGACAATTTCCATTGTCTTAGTAAAAATTATGGGATTATTATATGTAATTCCTTTTTATGCTATAATTGGACCCTTAGGTGGAGCTTTATATGGTTATGCATATAACATATATAATATATTCTTAACTACTAGTACAACGGGTATACCAGTTGCTATAAGTAAAATAATAAGTGAATATAATACATTAGGATATGTAGAGGCCAAAGCTAGAGCTTATAAGATTGGTAAAAAAATCGTTAATATTTTAGCCGTTATTTCATTCGTATTGTTATTTGCTTTTGCTAAACAAATTGCAACTATTATAATAGGTGACTTAACAGGTGGTAATACGATAGAGGATGTTACTATCGTAATAAGAGCAATATCTTTTGCTATATTAATTATTCCATTTCTAAGTGTTACAAGAGGTTATTTCCAAGGGCATAAATTTATTAAAACAAGTTCAATGAGTCAAATTCTCGAACAATTATTTAGAATAATAATAATTATATGTGGTTCATATATAGTCGTTAAAGTTTTGAATAAATCTTTAACATTAGCTGTGTCAGTTGCAGTATCAGGAGCTTTCTTTGGTGGTTTATTAGGTGCGGTTTACTTGGTAATAAAAATGCGTAAAAATAAAAAAGAGTTAGGTTTAGAGGATGCTGAAAAGTTCGATGATATTACCGATAAAGAAATACTAAGAAAAATTGCTAAGTATACAATCCCTTATGTAATATTAAATGTAGCGGGTCAACTATATACGTTTGTTGATATGTTATTGATTTTAAGAACATTAAGTCATTTGGGTTATAATGCAAAAGAAATAGAGTTTGTTACTAGCTCAATTACAACCTGGGCAATGAAACTAAATATGATTATTAATTCTCTAGCCATGGGGTTGGCAATAAATTTAATTCCAAATATCATGCAATCATTTATTAAAAAAGATTGGAAAAAAGTTAATTTAACAATTAATCAAACATTGGAAATAATCATAGTAATCGCAATACCAGCAACAGTGGGAATCTCGTTTTTAGCTAAACCAATATGGACAGTATTTTATGGTTATTCTATAACTGGCACTACTGTATTAACATATTCAATCTTCACAGCATTATTTAGTACACTTTATTTAACAACAATATCTATATTACAAGGATTAAATAAATTTAAATTAGCTTATGCTGCCGGAATAAGTGGATTTTTAACTAATGTAATATTGGATGTCCCGTTGATGATTTTATTTAGTAGATTAGGACTTCCAGCCTACTATGGAGCAATAACTGCTACTATATTAGGATACTCAATTTCAGTATTTTGGAGTCTAATCGTAATTAGAAAAGAACCGGAAATATGTTATCAAAGAGTTTTAAAAACATTATTTCAAACAGCCATCTCAGTGGGTGGAATGATGTTAATGTTATTAATCTTAAATACATTCTTGCCATATAATCCTCAAGATAAGTTATCTAGTTTAATAACAATTGTTATTAAAACAGGTTTAGGTGGTTTAGTATATTTATTTTTAATTTATAAAACAGGATTAATAGACAAAATTTTTGGTCGAGAAGCATTTGCTAAAATAATTCAAAAATTAACATTTAATTTAGTTAAAATAGATTTACCTCGTTTGGGTGAATAGATGAGAATGCGTAGTGTAAGAAATGTTGATATTACATTAAAAAATTGTCAATTTCTAATTAGAGAAGAAAAAGAAAAATACTTTTCTAATGATAATCCAATTCATTTAGAAATAGGAATGGGGAAAGGACAATTTCTTTTGAATATGGCTTTAAAATATCCTAATATAAATTTTATAGGTGTTGAAAAGTTTGATAATGTCTTAGCTAAAGCTATTGAAAAAATATCTTCTTATGAACTAGATAATTTATTAGTTTTAAGAGAAGATGCTCTTAATTTAAATGAATATTTTAATAACAATATCGATACTATATATTTGAATTTTTCTGATCCTTGGCCTAAAAAAAGACATCATAAAAGAAGATTGACTCATGAAATGTTTTTAAAAAAATACGATACTTTATTTAAAAAAGATAATCACCTAATTATTAAAACAGACCATGATGAACTTTTTGAATTTTCATTAATAAGTTTAAATAATTATGGATATGTTTTTAATAATATTTCTTTAGACTTACATAATACTAACATCCCAAATATTATGACTGAATATGAAGATAAGTTTTCAAAAAAAGGATCTAAAATCAATTATTTGAGTTGCTTCAAAAAAGGAGAATAAAGTGAAATTAATATTAGTTAGACATGGCCAAAGTATTTGGAATTTGGAAAATAAATTTACTGGTTGGACAGATGTAGGTCTTTCTGAACAAGGAAAAAATGAAGCCATTGAAGCAGGCAAAGTATTAAAGGAAAAAGGATTTAATTTTGATATAGCATATACCTCAGTATTAAAAAGAGCTAATGATACTTTGGATTATATACTTAGGGAATTAAAGGAAGATATTCCAATTTATTATACTTGGAAATTAAATGAAAGACATTATGGGGCTTTACAAGGATTGAATAAAGAAGAAGTAAAGGCTGATTATGGTGAAGAACAAGTCCATCTATTTAGAAGAAGTGTTGATAAAACACCGCCTGCTTTGGATGAGTCTGATCCTAGATATCCTGGTAATGATCCAAAATATAAAAATTTGGATGGTATACCAAAAACGGAAAATTTAAATGATACCATTAAAAGAGTAATCGAATATTGGGAATCGGATATTAAAAAAAGTTTACTTGATAAAAAAAGAGTAATAATAGTTGCACATGGTAATAGTTTAAGAGGCTTAATTAAGTATCTAGACAATTTATCTGATGATGAGATTATGAACATTGAAATAGAAACAGGAAATCCTATTTGTTATGATTTAGATGATAATTTAATACCAATTAAACATTATTATTTAAAATAATGTTATAATATTGAAGTGAAAAGGAGAATATATGAAGAAAGTAATATTAATAATTATGGTTTCTTTATTACTTTTTGGTTGTAGCAACATCAAAAAGAGTTCTTTGAATGATATTATAAATATGGTAGTTAAAGATAATCGTAAAATATATAATCAGTATCGTACAGGTTATAAATACTATTTGCCTAATGGTTTAATGGTTGAAGATAATAAGGAATATAATGAACAATTTTCATCAAATAAAAACAATTACTATTTGTTTATGGATTTTATTAGTTATCATAGTAAGAAAAAAGTTGATTATGTAGTTAAAAAAGATATCTATCATAGTCAAACAATTCAATATAAGGAAAAATTTGGTTATTTAGAAATTAAAGAGTTAGAAGACAAACTTTATATTGAAATGATGTATAATTATGCTAAAATAGAAGTAGTAACATCTAAGGAGTATTTAAACGAAGCAATACATAAGTCAATTTCATTATTATCTTCGATAAAATATAACGATGCTACAATTGATAAAATTTTAAAAGATGAGATATTAAGTTATAAAGAGGTTCCATATAACATATTTGAACCTAAAGAAAAAACAACTAATTTTTTAGATTATTCTGAAGAGAAAGCTCAAGTAGAAGAAACAAAAGAAATTCCTGACTATGATTTAGTTAAATAAGAAAGGTGATAAATACATGAAATTATTTGATAAAATAAAAGATATTTTATTTGATGATGAGGAAGATGATCTACCTATCATTGAAACCGATGATAAGGACGATAAAAAAGAAGTAATTGAAGAACAAGAAGAGTTAGAACCGGTTTTAGATATAGAACCAAATTTTAAAGAACCTGAACCAATTAGAAAAGAGTTTGTTGATGACTTTGAAACATCTAAAAAAAGAACTCCTTTATTAGATGAAACTATCGAAGTTCCAGAAAGAGATCTATATAAAGTAAATAATACTTTTAACTTTCCGATGGATGTGGATGATAATGATTTTATGCCAGTTGATTTGCCTAAAAGAAATCCAAATGCTTTAGAAATTGAACAAAAGAAGATTGATGTTGAAAAATATATAGTTAAAAAAACTGAAACAAAAGTAGTTAGAGAAGGCCCATTTAAAGCTTCTCCAGTTATTTCTCCAGTATATGGAATAATGGATAAAAATTATAAAAAAGAAGATATTATTGTTAAACAAAAAATTGAAGTAGTAACTACTAATCATCAAGAGAGTGATTTAGATAAGGTTCGTAAAAAAGCATTCGGAACTTTAGAAGACGAAATTGAAACGACTTTAGAGAAACCATTTACAGACTTTTATAAAGAAGTAGAAGAGGTTGTTCCAACAAAGTCAGTTGATGATTTACTTATAGATGCGATGGATGAACCAGAAGAAATAAAAGAAGAGAATATATCAAACAATAAAGTAGAAGAAAGTTCTTTAAATGAAACGTTTAAATTAGATGAAGTAATAAAAGAAATGAAGAAAACAGCTGCTGAATTAGAAAGCGAAGAAGATGATCTCTTTGATTTAATTGATTCAATGTATGAAGATAAGGAGGAATAAACTTGGAATTCTTAAAAGAAGCATTACCAATAGTTATTTATGTATTATTAATAATCATTTTAATAGCGGGGATAGTTTTATTTATTAGATTAATTAAAACACTAGATAAGGTAGATAGAGTTGTCGATGATGTTAATGATAAAGTAAGGTCTCTAAATGGTTTTTTTGAAATAATCGATTTTACTACTGATAAATTAGTAGGAATAAGTGATCGATTAGTGGATATAATATCATCAGGAATTAGTAAGTTACTTGATATTAGAAGAAAAAAGAAAAAGAAAAAAGAGAAAATCGAGAAAGAAGAGGAAGATGAGTAATGAAAAAGAAGTTTAAATTTCTATCAGGATTAGGGCTTGGAGTTGGTTTAGGATTGTTATTTGCGCCTAAAAAAGGTAGTGAAACAAGAAAAGATTTAAAAGTTAAAATAGATGAATTATTAAATCAATTAAAAGAAGTAGATATCGAAGAAGTAAAAGACTCAATTGAAAATAAAATAGATGAAATTAAATTAGATATTGCTAATTTTGATAAAGAAAAAGTTATTAAAACAGCAGAAAAAAAGAGTAAAGAAATAATGGCTAAAGCAGATGAATTAGTTAAATTAGCTGTTAAAAAAGGAACTCCACTTCTTGAAGAAAAAGCAAAAGAAGTAAAAGAAAAAACAATAGAAGTGTTAGAAGAAACATTAGAGAGATTAAAAAAAGCAGATAAGAAATAATTCTTACTGCTTTTTTTTATAGTTTCATATCTTTAATATATTTTTTTAATGCAATAGCTTCTTTACCGAAGATTATTTTTAATTGATTATCTATTTCAACAATCCCCTTAGCGCCTAATTTTTGTATGCCTTCTTTATCGACTTTAGTCATATCCTTTAATGTAATCTTAAGTCTAGATAAATTTGCTTCTGCATCGATAATATTATCTTTTCCGCCTAAATGATTAACTAATTTATTTATTTCAACATTAAATGATTTATTTGAAAACTTTAAAACAACTAAGGATATCAATACTAAAACTATAATAATAATTAAATATTCCATTTTATCACCAATTTAATTATACCTTATATTTTTAAAAAATGTATAAAATTATAATGCTAAGTATTTAGATAGTAACTGAGTTTTAAGTTCTAATGCAAATACAATAGTTGAATATTCTTTTTCATTAAGTAATGCTTGGTTATAACATTCGTCTAATAAATAAATGTTTTCATCGTAATTATTACCAATTTTTAATCCTAAACGACTAATTATTCTGTATGCTTTTTCGACTAATAGCTGAGAAGCAATTGGATGTGTTTTCATTAGGTTATTGAAGGCCTCATTAAAACTATTATCCATTTCAAATAATTCACTTGGTACATCCTGATTATCTAAATTAAACTCGCGTTCAAGACTTGCTAAACTTATATTTAATAAGTTAATTTTCTGAAGAAGAAGACTTTGCTGAGCCATACTTGTTAAAGCGGCTGTTTTGCTAATCTCTTCATGTGGAGTTAACCTATTAATTTGATAATATTCTTTAAGTTTAGGCTGTTCTTTTTGAAAAATAGCCTCTTCCTTAATTAAATTTTCTTCTGTTATTTCTTTTAATAAATAATATTTATCAATTATGTTCATTATTATTTTCTCCTTTCGTTTGTAACGTTAATGCTTTATTATGATAATTTTTAAATAAAGACACAAATTTTATTTTTTCCACCGCTTCATCTTTAGCTTTTAATGGGTCCTTAATAGCGTTATTTAAGTTATTAAGAACTGCCTTATAACCAAATACTGATGCGATTTCTAATATTTCTCTTTCATCTTCATCAATTATCTTTTGATCTTTAAGATCATTTAGAATTGAATGATTAAATGTTCTATTATCTGTAAGACTAATTCCTGTTTCTTTAACTCTTTCTAATATTGGTAATGCATATTCAGTTATAATATTACCAAATACCGATCCTACATTTAATGTCATATTCAAATCCATAATAAAATCTCTTTCAAAACTTTTGTCCAAATAGTCATTAAAAAGCGAGTATTTTAGTTCTATACCAATAAGTTGATTATAAAATTCGTATAGTTTCTTAAAATCGGCTGAGAATATTTCAAAATCTTTTAAATTTTCAAGTAGTTCATTTAAATCCTTTGAATCATAATTAGTATTTTTTACTATATCTGTTTGATCTTGTAATGAATATAGGCGATTACTAAATTTTTTCTTTTCTTTTTCTATATATTTTTCGGTCAAATTTCTTATAGAATAAAAATAATTTATTAATAGCATAATAAGCCCCCCTTATTAAGTTTGTTATTATACTTGAAAAGTACTAGTAATGTCAATAAAAAGGTTGAATTATATAGTTAATTAGTATATTATAATTACTATAGGGATGTGTGTAGAGTGGTAATGTATCCGGAAAAAAAATCTTTTCCATTAAAAATAGTTATTTTTGTTGCATTAATAATATTAGTTGTTTTAGGTTTTATTGTTTATAGAACAATATCAGAACAAAATAAAGTTAAAGCATATAATGATTTATTAACTAAAATTGTTAAAGCTGGAGTAGCTTACGGAGAGAAAAATAAAATTCAAGTTCAAGAATTAGAAAGTGAATGTGTTGAGTTAACTACTTTAATAGAACAAAAATTTTTAACGAGTGATTCTAAAAGTGAACCGATATTATATAATCCTAAAACTAAAGAAAAGATGAGAGGATCAGTTTTTGTTCAAAATGACGAATCTGGCGAAATAGTTGCTGAATATTTAATGGATAGTCCATGTACAGTAAATTATTCGGAAAAAATAAAATTAGTTATAACAGATAAAACAACTCGTAGCTTCGTTGCTAAAGTAGAAGCTCCATCTGGTTTAAGACTTAGTTCATTTGAATATAAAATAGATTCTGAAGAAACTTTTTCTCACGATTCATACACATATACATTTGATGGATTAAGCGCAGGAAATCATGAAGTAGTAGTTAAAGTCCAAGACTATCTTGGTGAAATGTATGAGATAAAAGAAAAAATTATTTTATCTGAATTAATAAATCCAAAATTAGAATATGTGGAAGAAACGTCTACGGTAATAGTTAAATGCCCAGATATAGAAAACAAGGGTGTAAAATGTGTATATACAGTTGATGATGAAAATTGGAATGAAATAGAAGAAGAAACACATGAAGTAAAGTTTGAGGAATCAGGAAAGATAATAGCTAAATCCACAGACGGATATAATAGTACAGAAGATATTATTCAAGAAGTAATAGTTACTCCAAAATGCGTTGATAAAGAATGGTCAACTTGTACAGGATGTACTGCTTCATGTGGAGAAACTTGTGAAGGAATTCAAACATCAAATTGTGAGAATACAAGACAATGCAAACTTTATGGTCCAACATGTCCAAAACCAATCATATCTTCAAAACCACCAGTAATTGAATACGAAGTAACAGTTAAAGCTTCGAATGGTGATCCAATAAGTCAATCAGCTAAGGTTGTCGCTGGAGGTAAAAAAGCATTTACAATTACACCAAATGAGGGATATGAATATAGTTCAATTAAATGTACGAATGGAAAAGCTTCTTATTCTACTAATACAAAACAACTTACTGTTGTAGATGTAAAAAAACCAATAACATGTAATGTGTATTTTACAAAAAAAGTTATATTACCAACAAAGTATTCAGTTAAATTTATGGATTTTGACGGTGAACTTTTTATAGAAAAAATTGTGGAAAGCGGTAAATTAGTACAAAAAATTAATGCTCCAATAGTTGCGGGTTATACATTTGTAGCTTGGACATTTAATGGACAAAATTTTAATTTTAATTCTCCAATAACAACAAGTATTGTATTAAATGCCAGTTATAGAATTAATAAAGTAACAGTATCCTTTGATACAGGATATGGAACAAATATATCTAATCAATATATTCCAATTGGGAGTTTAGCAACTAAGCCAAATGACCCTTCTAGATTAGGTTATAAATTTATAGGTTGGTATAGAGGAGGCTTAGAATATGACTTTTCTAAACCTGTTACTCAATCAATTAATCTAGTTGCAGTATGGGCTTCATTAACTATAAAAACAGTTAATATGCCAGGTAATTTAGAACAAGTTAACGTTAACTTAAATAATTTCAACACTTTGAATAACATTTCTTCTACATGCGCTGGAGGATTTGAACATTCAATAGAAGGTAGTGTAATCACTTTAAAAACAAATCTTGAAGAGTCTTGTCAAATAAAAGTGGTCTACTATTAATAGATTAATTAGAGGTCATTATTATTAATGATCTTTTTGTTTGTTCATTTACATAAAAAGGTTGAATTATTGCTATATCTAGTTTATAATTTAATGGTAAGGGAGTGTATATAATGTACGAAGAAAAACGACCATTTCCTATAAAATGGGTTATAATTGGTGGCCTTGTTTTAGTCGTAATTATTGGTCTTTTTGTTTTTAGTGCAATGAATAAATCAAAGTTAGAAAAACAATACCAAGACTTACTCAATAGAATTAAAACTGCTGGTATAGAATATGGAAGAAGAAATTTAAAAAGAGTTAAAGAACTAGAGGAAGAATGTCTTACTCTAGAGTTTTTGATTAAAGAAGGTTATTTAGCTAGTGATTCAAAAGAAAAACCAGAAGTGTATAATCCCAAAACAAAAGAAAAAATGGATGGGAGTGTTTCTGTTCGATTTGATGATATAGATGATGTTTTAGCAAATTATTTGCCAAAAGGAACCTGTATAGTTGACTATGAAGATAAAATAGAATTATTCGTCTATGAAGAAACTTCATATGGATTCGTTGCTAAAATAGAAGCTCCGGAAGGACTTAGACTTAATTCATTTGTATATAAAGTATATAATCCAAAAGACATAAGTAAAGAAATGCCGTCTTTTCCACATGATGCGCCTACATATAGATTTAGTGATTTAATAACTGGAAACTATGAACTAATAGTAACTGCTACTGACTATTTGGGCAATGAATATGAAAAAAGAAAACCTGTTAAATTAAAAAAATTAGATGAAGTAGTTTTAGAATATGATGACGATAAAACTATTACGATAAAATGTCCTGGTGAAGAAGATGAAAGAGTAACTTGTTCTTATACTACTAATGATGGTGAAAATTGGGAATACGTAAAATCAAAAGAAGAGAAAGTAACGTTTGAAGAATCGGGAACAATTATTGCAAAAGCAACAGATAGTGTTAATACAACAGAGGGAGTTAGTCAAGAAGTTACAATAGTTCCTGTTTGTGAAGATACAGAATGGTCTGTTTGTTCTGGTTGTGAAGCTCCTTGTGGAGAAAGTTGTGAAGGTATTCAAAAATCGAATTGTGATCGTGAAAGGGCTTGTCAAATTAAGGGAGTTTGTCCTGTTTCATCAAGTAGTTCGAGTAGCTCATCGTCATCATCAAAAATTGAACAATCACTATATGTTGTAAATGTTAAAGCATCAAATGGAACTCCAGCAACAGCATCAGCAGAAGTTGCTAGTGGTGGTAGTAAAACATTTACTGTAAAACCAAATGCTGGATATGTTTATAGTTCAGTTAAATGTAATTCTGGAACAGCATCATATTCGGCAAGCGCAAATCGAATAACAATTAAAAATGTAACAAATCCTAGAACTTGTACTGTTTATTTTATAAAGAAAGTTGTTCCGCCAAAGTCTTATATCGTAAGTTTTGTTGGTTATAATGGTCAAGTGTTAGCGAATAAAACAGTCTTATCTGGTCAAACTGTTTCGCCTATTGCTGCACCAGCTGTAGCTGGATATACGTTTGTATCATGGACACTTAATGGAGCAAACTATAATTTTAATAATAAAGTTTATAGCAACCTAACATTGAATGCTAGTTATAGAATTAATAGAGTTACTGTGACATTTGATACTAGAGGAGGAACACCTGTTCCTAGTCAATATTTACCTGTTGGAAACACCGCTACTAAGCCTGCTGATCCAATGAAAACAGCATATCATTTTGCTGGTTGGACATTAAATGGGCAAACATATAATTTCTCACAACCGGTACGTACATCTATTACGATAGTTGCTAATTGGTATCCACTAACAATCAAAACAGTTAATATGCCAGGAACAACAGAAGTTATTTCGGTAACATTAGTTAATTTCCACGGTTTACAAACAGTAACATCAACTTGTAATGCCGGAGTCAGTTATCAGATGATTAATTATAATACAATGCAAATTAAAGCTAATCGCGCTGAGAGGTGTCAAGCAAGTATATTATATTATTAAAATAAAAAACCTATAATTTTATAGGTTTTTATTTGTCATATAATCTAATTAAATTAATTGATGGCTTATTAAAGAATCTAATTTTCAATGTACTTGTACCAATTCCACTTGATACATATAAATCTGTTTCATCTACTTTATAGTGTTCTTCATAGTAAACTTTACTTCCTAGAGGCGTTATTATAGGTCCTATATAAGGTAATCTTACTTGTCCTCCGTGTGAGTGACCACTTAGCATTAAATCAATATCGAATTTTCTAGCATTTTGTAGTGTATCTGGTTCATGTGCTAAAAAAATAGTGAAATAATCATTGTCTTTCTGATGGGCAAATGCCTCATCTAATTTTTGATGCGATTTAATTAATGATGTAGTTCCAACAATTGTTATGGGGGTGTTACTTTTGTTAAATACTAATTCATTTGTATTGTTTAAAACTTTAAAATTTGCTTCTGTCATTATTCGATCAAAATCATTTTTTTCATAATCATGATTACCAATAACAGCAAATTTTCCTAATTTAGCATTTATTTTACCAAGTTCATCAACTATTATTTTTCTTTCTTTAGTATTTATTTTATATTCTCTTTCTATTAAGTCGCCAGTAAATACACAAATATCGGGTTTTAGATCATTTATTTTTTTAACAATATTCTTTAATTCTTTTTCTCCAACTGTTGAAGCAAAGTGCAAATCTGAAAAGTGTACTATCTTATTTCCAACAAATTCTTTTGGTAGTTTCTTGTTTTTATAAGCATATTCTTTTATTATTAATCCTTTAGTACTTACTTTAGTGCTAAAGAAGAATATGCCAGCAATTATCAATAAGGTTAATACAAAATATATCATCTTTTTCATCCAATCTCCTATTTAACCATCAATAAAGATAAAACGGCAATTAAATTATGAAATGAATGTATTAAAATTGAGCTCCATATATTATCTGTTTTAGTATATATTGCTGCAAAAGCCATTCCCATTAACGAATAGTTTAAAACTTGAATTATTGCAAATATATTGTTTAGATTTTGAAACATCATATGTGATAAACCGAATAGAAGCCCTGATACTATAATGAATATTTTTTTATTATTAATGGCTTTTCTAAGCGAAAATCTAAAGATTAATTCTTCAATCAGTGGTCCGACTATTAAAAATGATATGATAGATGGTAGAAATGCGGTTTCTAAAATATTTCTATTTACTGATTCATTTAATGGTAATTCAGCACCTAAAACATTTATTAAAAAGTTTATTGTTATTGAAATAATAAGAAATTTAAACCAATAACCCAAACCAGTTTTGATGTGGTCTACTTTTAAAGATTTTAAGTCTTTTTTTAGTTTTTTTCGATTAATATACATAATTATTACGATGAGTAATAATTGTACTAAAACAGAAATTCCTACAATATTGAAGTTTCCCTTTAATTTTAATGCTTTTATTAAAATTATAGTTCCTAAACTTGAAGCTAAGAAATAAACAATTAACCAAAATAGAAATATTAATATTTTTTTCATTATAAAACCTCTCTCTAAAATAAAATATATCATATGCAATAATGCATTGCAATAATTTAGAAAAAAGAACTAGTAAACCTTGACGGGTTAAAAAAATCAAAGTATAATAATAATGAAGACTAAGATGTGACTATATCATCGTCTATAGAAAAGGAAAGTGGTTTAATGAAAGCTGGTATGTGGGGCTATTGGTTAGTAGCGTTAGGAATATTCGTATTAGTAATAATGATGTTATTACAAGATTTTACTACTACTGACACCCATGATTATTACTTGATTAAAGAAGTTACTGATGCAGCACTTATTGATGCAATTGATTTTGCGCATTATCGTGTTGAAGGAGAACTGAAAATCAACAGAGAAAAGTTTGTTGAAAATTTTATGAGAAGATTTGCAGAATCGGTTAAAATTACTAACGATGAATATCGTATTAGTTTTTACGAGTTGTATGAGATTCCTCCGAAAGTGAGTGTAAGAGTCGCGACAACAACAGGGGCGTATAATGTTACAGGAAATGCAGAAAGTTTTGATGTTATAAATCAAATTGATGCAATATTAGAGCTGCCTGTTGCTAAAACTCCGGCAGCTAGTCCAGAAGGAGAATAAAATGGGGAATTTTTCAAGTTCGTTCAAAAGACTTATCGCTAATAAGAATACTATTACTATTTTAGGTTTGCTTATTGGAGTTGCTGTAATTGTAGTTGGTTATTATATGAGAATTGAAGCTGCGACAAAACCCGTTACTTTATGGGTGGCAAATAAACAGCTTGAACCACAAACAATCGTTACACAAGACATGTTAACAACTATTAAGATGCCAGAAAGAGAAGTCAGAAAGATCGACAACATCATTAGACAACAATCACTAATCGTTGGAAAAGCTGTTCATTATAATACAACTATTCCAAAAAACGGTTTTTTCTATACTACGAGTTTATTAAGTGAAGACGACATGCCGGATTCAGTTTATGGTGATATGCCAGATGGTCATGGTGTTTTCATTTTAGAAACAAAAAACTTTTCAGGATTAGAGCCAGTACCAGTTAATAGAATTATGCCTGGTCAATATATAGATATATATTTCATGACAAAAGTTAAATCAGGAGTAAACGCTAATAAGTGGGCTGGAGATTACTTTTTAAAAAGTGTTCAAGTAAAAGCAGTTGAAGATAGTCAAGGACGAGATGTATTTAAAAGCGAAAAAGCAGGTACACCGACTAAATTTTATTTTACATTTGAAGATAGCTTAGCAACTTTATTGAGTAATGCTGTTACAATTGATTCAAGTAGTGGGACTGGTACAACATTTAAGTTTATTCCAAGACCAAGAAATAAAAATTATACAGAAAAACCTGCAAAAATGTATGTTGATGAAGGTATAAGACAGATGATTGCTAATGAAGTCGTAAGATTTAGTAGCACTGATGAATAATTAGAATATAAAAGGGAGGGCTAAATGTGAATGAAGCAATTTTCTCGCAGTTAGACTTTGGCCCCTTGAAAGAGTTTTTAGATAATGATGATATAACAGACATCTCGATAAGCAATGGAGCTAATGTTTGGTTAAAGACATTATCTAAAGGAGTTTTTCAAGTTAAAAGACCAGACATAACAAATGCGTTAATGGAAAAATTAGCATTTCAATGTGCCAATGTCATGGGGAAAACATTCAATATGGCTCATCCGTTTCTGGATGCTGAGAGTACAGAGTTACGTTTAAACTTTGTTCATGACTCGATAGCTACTAATGGAATAGCATGTGTAATTCGTAAAACCCCTGCGAAAATTAGATTAAATAAAGAAAAATTATTAAATGAGCAGTATGTAACATTAGAGGTGCATGACTTTTTGATGAAATGTATTGAAGGTCATTGTAATGTCATTGTAAGTGGTGAAACTGGTTCAGGTAAAACGGAATTAGTTAAATACTTAGCTAGTCATACAAAAGAAAATGAAAAAATAATCACTATTGAAGACACATTAGAGTTACACTTAGATAGAATATTTCCACATCGTGATATAGTTTCTATGAAAACAAATAATATTGCTTCATACTCAGATGTGTTAGTAACGTGTATGAGACAGAACCCAAGGTGGATCTTATTATCAGAGGTTCGTAGTGATGAAGCTGTACTTGCAGTAAGAAACTCAATTTCATCAGGGCACAATATTATATCGACAATCCACTCGGATAAGGCAGAAAGCATACCGATGCGTATGTATTCCTTACTAGAAAGTGAACAAGATACAGAACAATTCTTAAGAACGATTCATAGATATGTTCAACTAGGAGTTCATGTTAAGGGATATATGAGTAAAGTTCATAATCGCTTTCAAAGAGAAATAATAGAAGTTTGTGAATTTTATGTAAGTGAAGATAACGTTCCTGAAAAAAATATTATTTATCGCAAAACAATGGATGGAACAATATCATTAAAAAATCCAACCAAGTATTTATTAGATTATTTAAGTATTCAAGGTATATATTTACCGGAAGATACTTTTAAATTAGAGGCACAAGAACAGTCTCAACCAGCATAAGGAGTGAAGTGAATGGTAGATTTTCCTTTCATTGAATTAGGCATATTACTTTTCTTAGCAATATTCATATATATTTATCGTAAGCAAGATGGTGAAAAAGTATATGAGTTCTTTTCTGGGCAAGCAACTGCCGTTTACGAAAAATATGCTCCTTATAGTTTTCAAATTGTTCGTCAAAAAGCAAAAGAATTAGGTCAAGAATATACTACAAAACAATATGTTGCTCAAATTGTAATATTTGCTTCATTTGCTGGAGCGGTAGCATATTTATATTTTTTTAGTATCATATGGGCAGTTGTATATGCAGCAGCAGCAGTATCATTTATTCCGTATTTAGCATATTTAAGACTTCAAAGAGTTTATAGTGAATATATATTTGAACAAATACAAACGTATACGACAAACGTAATAATGGAATTTAATACAACTCAAAGTTTTGTAAAAGCTCTTGAGGGAGTTAGAGATTCTGGTGTTTTAGAAGATCCAGTTAAATCAGATGTTACAACAATGATAGATATGTCCTATAAAAACGGAACAATAGATCAATCTATTGCTTATATGAATAATAAGTATCCTTTTTATATTGTAAAAAATATGCATCAATTATTTTTACAAATAACTAAAGAAGGCGCTCGTGATTCAGGAGAATCATTAGAAAATATGATGTCGGATATTGACTCATTAGTTGAGGGTGTTTATAGAGACAGGATGGATAGACAACAATTCCATCGTAAATTTTTGCAATTTGGCTTATTACTATATTTTTTAGTAATAACATTAATCATGCTTTTAGGTAAAGCACAATATGCTGTTTTAACTAAACAATTGTTAGTTAAAGCTCTTTTGCATACGATAATAATTGTTAATACATACTTTTTAGTAACTGGTGAAAAATACTACAATGAAGATGTAGGAGCTGAATAATATGATAGGTGGAATATATATTGAAATTGTGGTTCTAATAGTCATATTATTTTATGTCTTTGCTATAAATGGTCGTGTTAATAAGACGAGTTTTTTCAAAGATAATGCAGATTTCTTTAGAAGATTTAAAGAAAAAGACTATGACTTTTATGTAAGAGCTAAATATGGAGATTCAGTTGATTCAGATGAATTATTTAGTAAAAGAATTCAAAATGGAGCATTTGCCGTTTTTGGTTTGATTTTTATTATGATAACAAAGTTAGATTATACTACTATTATAGTGTCTATATTACTTGGATATTTTGTCTTTAAAATGAACTACAATCAATTGAGAAAAAATTATCGTAGTCAATTACATGAATACGATGCAATGTTACCTTATTACTTAAAGACAATTGAAATACTGGTTCAACACTACACCGTTCCAGTGGCTTTAGGTAGATCAATTGATGATGCGCCTGAAATATTTAGAAAAGGTTTAGATGAATTAGTCAGAACAATCAATGCTGGTGATTCGACGATTGAACCATATATGGAATTTGCAAGAACATATCCTGTTAGAGATTCAATGCGTATGATGAGGCTTTTATATAGATTAAGTTTAGGTACTCAAGAAAATAAACAAGAACAATTACTATCATTCTCTAGATCAATATCAGCATTACAAGCTAAAGCTCGAGAAACAAAATATAAAAACCGTCTAGAAAAGATGGAAAGTAAAACAATGATAATGCTAACTGCTACTGGATTTGGAGTCATGGTTCTTTTAGTAATAGCGATATTAAATTTGATCGATATGTAAAGGTTAATCAAATAAAATTGAATATTAAAAAATATTAATATATAATTAAAATAGAAGGAGTGGTATGAAGTGAAAGAAGCAGCTGGAGAATTAAATATGACAGCAGTTACAGTTGTAGCAATTGCAGCTATAGGAGCATTGTTCTATGCATTTATTTGGCCATCAGTTAGAAATAATATTCAAATGAGAACTAAATGTGCGAATGCTCAAGGATGTACGCCGTGTGTTGATACTTCGATGACTTGTCAATGGATGAATGAAGAGGGTGACATGGAAGAAGTAACCTGTCCATGTGATAGAACAGACTTAACTAGACCATAAAACATTACTGAAGGAAAGTGATTATTAAATGAAGGAGTCAATTGGTGGAGCCTGGTTGTTTCAAATTGCTATAGTTTTTATTTTACTATTTGCTGGCTACCTAGCATTTTCTATCAATTATTCTCGTGCATTTAATGTCAAAAACAAAATAATAGCAATAATTGAAGAACAGGAAGGTATGACAACAGCAAAAGAAGGTAAAGACGGCGCCGTTGAAATAATTAATAAATATCTTGCTCGAGTTGGTCATGCAGTTGATGGGGCTTGCAAGAATGAACAATTTACTGGTTATGGTGCAAAGGAAAACTTTGGTGGACGTGGTGTTTATTGTGTCCAAAAAATTTGTTCAAATGAAGGTGATGGCTGGGCAGGAATGGGTATGAGTATAGCTCACTATAAACTCGAAGTGTTTTTTAGATTTGATATTCCTCTTCTAAGTGAAGCTTTTACATTTAGAGTTGAAGGTGAAACTAAAACTTTATATCATACTACTGATGGCCTAGAGTGCACATATCAACAAGATTTAGATGAAGATCCAGGTTGGGGATGATTAATATATGAATGTTATAATTTCTTATAAATTTAAAAGTGAATTAAAAACAGTCGATTTACCAATTGGAAAAGAATTGATTGGTCAATATATTATTGATGATATTATCAATTCTTTTTCTAATTTTCCATTCAGTAAATTAATAATCGATTTATCAACGATAAAAGACAAAGATAATTTACAAGGTTTTCAAAGAATGGCATCTATGTTAAATATGAATAATATAATATTTTATATAGATGGTAGTAATGACAATGATTTAATAGCAAAATTAATTCCTTTTGGAATTTATAATTTTGCTAATAGTCCAGTCATAGTTAAAAATTTAATTGATAATCCAAATAGCTATAAAGATGTTGCGCATTATCACGTGGTTAAACCTCAAGGAGATGTTAATGTTGCAATGAATTCAAAAATGAGAATAATTGGATTTAAAAATTTAACAACTGGGGCAGGCGCAACAACGCTTATATATATGTCTAAAAATTATTTAGAAAATTTATATCGAGTTTTAGTAGTAGAAGTTGATAAAACTGATTTTGAAGCCTTTAAGATTGAAAATCACATGTCAATAGATGCCGATAATTTTCTTACAGAGATTAATAAAGTAAATAACTTTGATATAGTATTAGTCGATTTAAATGATAGTAATTTGGAAAACATGTGTAGTGAAGTTTTATATTTAATGGAACCAAGCATTATCAAATTAGATAATTTTTCAAGAACTAATATTAATTTTGGAGAAATGTTGAAAGGAAAAAAAGTGGTTTTAAATAAAAGTTTTTTAACTAGTGATGAGTTATCTAAATTTGAATATGAAGGTAAATTTAGAGTATTCTTTAATCTACCTCCAATAAATGAACGACAAAAGAAAAGTGAACACATAATTGCTTTATACAAAAAGATAGGATTAGACAAAAAAGACGCTAAAAAGGTGCATAAAAACAGATAAACTTTACATTTAATGTATAAAGTAATTGACATAGTTTGTTTTATAAATTAGAATTATAAGTAGATAAGGAGAGATTTGAATGTTATTTATTATGGAAGGAATAGGCGGCATTTGCGAAGATGGAAGCGGACTTGGTACAGTTTTATCTGCGATAGGTGTATTAGTAAATATTATGAAGTGGCTAATTCCGGTGGCTCTAATAATTTGGGGAACTATGGATTTAGGTAAAGCAGTCATGGAACAAAAAGAGGACGATATTAAAAAAGCATATTCCACATTAATAAAAAGAGCGGTGGCGGCTATATTAGTATTTATTTTTCCATCAGTAGTAGTTTTCTTGGTTAATGCATTTAATACTGGTGGAGGACCAGGAGACGCAGCTGTATGTATATCTAAAATTTTAGGTCAAGAAAACCCATGGAGTAAATAAAAAAATATAAAAGTGAAATATTAATATTTCACTTTTTGTTTGAAAAAATTCGATAAAAAGTTTTGCAATATTATAACCTTATGTTATAATTGTTATAGTAATGAGGGTAGGTAAAATGCGCAATAAAAAAAATATTTGGATACTATTATTTATAATTTTATTTTTGTTTTTTCAAGTTCCTGTTTTAGCTGGAGGAACTGAAACTTGTGACATAATTTTAGGTGAAAGTACCGATAAATACATTAAAATGATTTTAGATATTTTGTTTTGGAGTTTTCCTGTATTAACGATTATTTATACAATTATAGAAACACTTAAAGCTGTTACTGAGGGAACGGTTGAAGCGATAAATATTTATATTAAACGATTTGCTATTAGACTTGTAATAATTATTTTAGTCATTATTACTGTGCCAATATTAGATATGATTTTTACAACGTTTGGTTTAGAATATTGTATTTTTAGATAGGTGGTATGGCATAGATGGGAAGATGCGGTTGGACAATACCTTTAATTAATTTTACGTTACCTACACTAAAAGAAGTATTATGGAATATGGGTGTAGTTCTTTTTAGTATAGCTGCCTGGGCAATAAATATTTTATATCAAATATTTGGCGCTGTTGCTACTGCACAATTATTTAATTCAGAAATAATTAAAGAGTTTTCAAAAAGAATTACAATGATTTTAGGCGTTGTAATGTTTTTTGTTATATTGATTAATCTATTAAGAATGATTAGTGATCCAAATAGACTTGCTGGAGATGGAGAAGGATCAGGAAGAGATCTTGCTAAAGGAATAATAATTTCTTTAGTTCTTATCGTACTAATTAACACAATATTTAGTATGGCGTATGAAATACAAGGAAGTGTAATTAGAGAGAACGTTTTAGGACGACTATTTCTTGGTGATGTTTCTTCAGCGGGAGATAGCATTGAAAGTAATAATGATACAAC
>CAYTSC010000007.1:0-1616 GCA_964440475.1 uncultured Muribaculaceae bacterium | reverse complement strand
AAATATGAAGGATCGAATGAAAAATGCTGGTAAAGACATTTCAATTGCAATATTACGATCTTTTATCTATATTAAACCAACAGAATTTGTAAATGACCAGCCTATTATGGGAATTGATAAAATAGGTGATGGTATGATTGACGGTGAAATCATGGTTGATGATACCAATGGGAATCCAACTCCGATAAAATTGGATAAATTTTTTGATAATATTGAACAAAAAGGATTTGATGAATTATATTTAGTGTCATGTTCAAGCATTGAACATAGAGTAGCGTTCCCGTGGGTTTTGGGATTATTTACCGCATTAGTAGTAATATATATAATGATAGTTTATACAATTGATTTAGGAATAAGAGTTGCCAAACTTGGCTTTTATCAGTTAATAGCTCCAATACCGATAGGGTTTAGAGCGGTTCCGGGAAAAAGAGATATATTTGATAACTGGAAAAAAGAAACAATGGGTACATTTTTAGAGGTTTTTATTCGTTTAGCAATAATCTTTTTTGCTATTACAGCTATAAATGTTTTAGCTAATGTCTTTAAAAGTAGTGGAGGAATGGGCCTATGGCCTGACTCGGCCAATAGACCAACAGAAGAAATCAGCTTATTTGCAAGAGCAATTATATTATTAGGAATAGTGTTATTCATGAAAGAAGCCCCAAAATTACTTGGTGATGTTTTCGGTCTTAAAGCAGGTGGCTCTGATATGGGGTTAGGATTCGCAAAATTAAAACAAAATTTAAGTCCGGCATTGACTGCAGCAAGAGCAACCAAAAGGGTTGGTGGAGCAGCTGTAGGTGGAGCTGCAGCTGGAATCGCAGGAGGGATTAACGCATGGAAAAATTCTCGAAATCAAGTAGACGCACTTGGCAATCCGACAAGAGGAGGATTTAGAAATTTTGCTAGTGCTGCACTTGGTGGTCTTGGTAGTGTCGGTGGAGGAATGGCAGAAGGATTTCGTCGAACTAAAGAAGGTGGAATATTAGATGCTGGCGTTGCTGGAGCAGGTGTAGGAGCTGGGATAATAGATGTCAAAGAAGAAAGAAGAAAAAGAGCAAAAGAAAATGGTAGAACAGTATTTGGTCAAGCAGTTAGAGATATCATGGGAAGTGCTGGAGAAAGATTCAATAAAGTTAAAGATGATTTAGGAGAAGAGTTCCAAGATGCACGTACTAGAAGAGTTGCTCGTTCTCCGCAACAAGCTGCTAGAGATACTCAAATGTTAGAAGCTATGAATCAGATAACGCAGAATGCAACAAGAACTGCACAAGCAAATGCGGGTGTAGAAGAAGCTGAAAAAAGAGCGGCACAGATTAGAGCAGAAGCTTCTGAAAATCAAGTTGCAGAAAATATGGCGATGAGAGATCTTCAGTCTATAGAAGCTCAACAAGTGGCAATGACTGCAGGAATGACATTATCTGAGTTAATAAATGGTTCTGGTGTGAATAGTTTCTTAGAACAAAAAGAAACTCAAAATACTGGAGAACTTAATGCATTAAATGCTATGTTACAAAATTTAATAGCAGACCCTTTAAAAAATCAAAATGAAATCGCAAAAGTAACTGCTGCTAAAGCAGAAGTAGAAAAAGATCAAAAAACAATTCAAGAAGAAA
>CAYTSC010000006.1:4687-23087 GCA_964440475.1 uncultured Muribaculaceae bacterium | reverse complement strand
AACTTAGTACATGGGCTTTTTAAGAAAAATTATTACGTTTATTACATGCATATTTATAGAAATATAAAATAAAGAGATAGCAATGAATAATAAAACATATGAGTTTATAGCGAAAATAATTAAAGTAGATAATATGGATGCAGGTTATATAGATATTCCTTTTGATGTAGAAGAGGAATTTGGTAAAAAAAGAGTTAGTGTTCATGCTACATTCGATGGTTATCCATACGATGGAATATTAGTTAGAATGAAAACTATTAACCATATTATCGGTATAAGAAAAGACATTAGAAAAGTTATAAATAAAACTTTTGGCGATGAAATAAAAGTTACTATAAAGGAGAGGGAAAAATGATAGAATCATTAAAAAAAGAAGATTTAGAAGCATATAAGAAATTGATTGATACTTGTTTTGGAAGTAGTACCGAGCTAGTTAATTATGAAAAATATACAGAAAATGATCAATATACAATTTTAGTTTATAAAGAAGCAGATAAAATAGTGGGAACTGTTACATACTATAAAATTGATTTATTCACATTTGGTTATTATCCATCAGTTGAATTATTTAATGTTTGTGTATTGCCAGAATACAGAAAAAAGAATATAGCAGCAAAATTAATAGAAGAAGTAGAGATTTTTTGTAAAAACAATGGATATAAGAAAATATATATTAATTGTTTAGAACAGCTTGGTGGTTTTTATGAAAAAATAGGCTTTAAAAAAGATGATTCAGTAAAATATATTATGAATATATATTTATGATAAAAGCAGATGTTTATAAACTAACTAGTGAGATTCCTAAGGGAAAAGTAACTACTTATGGTGAAATAGCAAGGAAATTAGGCAATAAACATTTAGCTAGAGTTGTTGGTAACATCCTTCATAATAATCCAAGTCCAATAATAATTCCTTGTCATCGAGTAGTTAGTTCGAAAGGAAAATTAGCTGAAAACTTTGGTTCAGAAGGAAAAATAGAGGATCAATTGAAATTATTATCTAGCGAGGGAATTGTAATAATTAATCATAAAGTTGAATTAAAGAAATACTTTTATAAATTTAAAGATTGACAACTCAATCTTTTTGTTTTATTATAAAATTATAATCATTATAAAAAAAGAAGTGATAATTATGGAGAAAGAAAGTAAACAGATTTTATTGGACAATGGTATTCAACCAACAAATCAAAGATTGATAATTCTTGATTATTTAAGAAAAACACCAGAACATCCATCTTGTGAAAATATTTATGAAGAGTTATCCAAAGTCTATCCAATAATGAATTTAACAACAATCTATAATACAGTAAAATTATTGGTTGAGAAAAAAATTGTTAGTCCAATATTTTTAGAAAAAAAATGTCATTATGGGTTTGTTGATAAAGAACATGGACACTTTATTTGTAAAAAATGCAAAAAAATAATTGATTTAGATGTTGAATTAAAACCAAATGAAAACTTAAAAAATTTTATAATTGATGAACAAAACATTTCATATTTAGGTATGTGTTCAGAGTGCGTCTCTGAACAAAAGAAGGAGGAAATAGTATGAATAATGAAGTAGAACTAAAAAGAATGCCTTTGATAGGTGATAAGGCACCGAGTTTCAAAGCGAAAACAACTCAGGGAGATATTAATTTTCCTGAAGATTACAAAGGAAAGTGGGTAATATTTTTCTCACACCCAGCTGATTTTACCCCAGTATGTACAACTGAATTTATGACATTTGCAAAAATGGAAGAAGAATTTAAAAACTTGAATACTGAATTAGTGGGTTTGTCGGTTGATGGACTTACATCACATATTGCTTGGTTAAGAAAAATTCAAGAACTTGAATGGAATGGAATGAAAAACATAGATGTTAAATTTCCATTAATTGAAGATATTAAGATGGATGTTTCAAAATTATATGGAATGATTCAAGGAGAATCTGATACAAATGCGGTTAGAGCAGTGTTTATTATTAATCCAGAAGGAATAATTAAAACTATTATGTATTATCCTTCATCTACTGGTAGAAATAAAAAGAGTTATTATTGCTCTTCAAAAAGCTGAAAAACAATCTGCTGCTACACCTGCAAACTGGAAGGTTGGAGATGATCTTATTTCACCAGCACCAGGAAGTTGTGGAGCTGCTAAAGAACGTATGGAAAATCAAAATGAAGATAATTATTGTTTAGACTGGTTCTTATGTTTTAAAAAAGATAAAGACTTATAATTTTTAAAAAACACCATTTGGTGTTTTTTCTTTGCCATTATATTAAAAAATGTTATAATTAATTTAAATAATAGGAGTTGATTATAGTGAAAAAAAATAACAAAAAAAATGCAAAAATTATTTTAATGATACTTCTATTTGTTTTTCTATCTGGCTTAAATGTATTAATTGCAAAAGCTGATGTTGTTGAAATAAATTTATTTAGCGACTTATATTTTGATGGAAAATTAGGTTATTGGGCTCAAAGTAGTCAGAAAATGAGTAAATTTTTTCTAAATAAAAGAGGCGAAAAATATGAATACAAATTTATTGACCAAAAGGATAAATACGGTAAATTGCGTTTTAGTGATGGTAGGGAAGCAGTTCCTGGCACTTTAATATCAAAATGCACTAGTAATATTAGTGGATCTGCGAGTATAAAATATGAAAATTCAAGCTTATGGAACTGGTTCACCCCAGGACTTTGGATTACCACAAAAAAACCTTCTTCTTTTCCTGCCGTTTGTAACATAGGTTATTTTTCTTCTGACTTTCCGGCACCGGGATATGAAGAAAACTTATTTCATATTGAAGTAAAAAATTCATCTACGAATGAATCAAAGCACTATGCTAAATATTTTGACTATGCTTCTGAATCCGAACTTGAGATTACCGATATATTTAAATATAAGGAAGGGAAAAGAATTATCTTATTAAAAGAGAACTTCACATGTAATTCGGAAAAAGGCGATGAAAAAAACAATTTAATTTATGATGTATATAAACAATCCTTCTATAATCCTGCTCTTAGGTATCCTATCAAGTGTGATATAACAATTAATCCTAATGGTAATGCAGAAATAGAAGAAATGAAATTGCTTGTCAATATTTACGAATCTAATACTTCGAATGAAGAAAACTTTGAAAAAACGGTAAAAAAAGGTGAAAAATTAGAATTGGTAATTAATCATAGTTATAAAAATCTTAAAGGAGAGACAATAAAATTAGTTAAAAAAGATTTCACTTGTAGAAACGAAACGGAAAAAGAAGTAGATATTGAATTTGAAGAAGATAACCAAAAAATTATAATAGATAAAATGGAAGAAAATTTATTTTGTTTTGCCGTTGTTAAAACAGGAGAAAAAGATGACGAGGAAGATGTTTTTGATTTAATATTAAATATTATAAATAAAGAATCCAAAAAACTCGCTAAAAAAGAAAAAGTTAAAAAAGGTGAAACAAAAGAAATAATAATAGATCAAAATGATGTTGCCGAGAAATATACTTTTAAATGTAATGAGGAAGGATATGCTAAATATGATGAAAAAACCAAAATAGTTACTTTCTCTAATATTGATAAAAACGTAACTTGTGATTTGGATTTTTCTAAAGAAGGAAATAGCGGCGGAGGAGAAACTTCTGGAGAAGGTGAAAACGAAGAAGACGAAAAAATAACCATTTCTTTAACCTTGGCTAACGGTTCTTTTGCAATTGGCAGTTCAAGAAAGAGAGAATTTTCAATGAACAATGGGGAGACCAATGGATTTGAACTTGTAATAACACCTAATCCAAAGGCTATTCCAAAACTAAGGGCAGATCAAGGAACAGTTAAATGTGTTGGAAGGACGACTGCGAGATTTGTTAATAGTACATTTACTGTTGAAAAACCAAAAAAGAGTGATGAATGTACATTAACGCTAGATGAATCAGGAGAGCATTTAGTCGAATTATTGCCTGATGAAAAAAGCGTTGAAATGGCAAGCTTAATTTCTAAATCAGTTGAAACGGGTAAGACTATTACATTCAACAACATCAATCCTAAAGCAGGATATGATATTAATAAAGCGGAATTTATTTGTAAAACAACTGATGGGCAAACTGTGGAACTTGGAACAAATACTCCGGGATATGAAGTGAAAACATCTACATTTTTAGTGGTAAATGTAACTGCTAGTTTGAAGTGTGATTTTAAATTTAAAGAAGAAACAGATGAAGATCCTAATGCTGTTATGGTTCATTTTGAATTTATTAATGCAACATCTGAGGGAAAAAGTAAATACACAAAAAGTTTTTCAGAAGAAGGACAAGTTACTTTTGTTCCGAATAAGGGATATACGACTATTAAACCTATATTAGAATGCGGAGTTGGAATAAATTCCGATAACGAAGGAAATATATATATATTTCCTGAATTAATGGAGAAAAAAGAAATTGGCTGTATTGTTGAAGCGCGTATAGATACGGGCGAAGAAACTCCAACAGGAGATTATAATGTTGAACTTCAATATGTTGATGGAACAGATGGTTTAGGCAATAAATATGACACTATCTCAGTTAATCACGGAGAAACAGCAAATATTTTTATCCAGGGAAACTATTTAATTGATAAGGATAAAAAAGAACATAAATCGGGAATAGAATTAAAAAAAATAGATTGTACAGGGGATTATTCAACGGCAAAAATAATTTTTGAAGATTCAAAGTACTTAGTCAGAGTAGAGGATGTTGAAAGCCATATTCTTTGTAAACTAGATGTAATAAAGGATGCTGGATCAGAATATAAATTTACATTTGATATTAATAACGGGTCATTTATTAAGCCATATGTTCCCAAATTTTCATCATCGGAAATTGGAATATATACATTAACTATAGAAGTTGGAACCGAAGTATATAGAAAAAACGAAGATATTTATACATATTCTGAAAAAGATATTTTGTGTAATATAGAAAGAAACAAGAAACAAGAAAATATTAATTTCGAATTAAAAGAAGGAATCATAACCATTGGACAAGTTGATGGCAATGTAAGATGCGTTTTAACGATTCCAGGAGAAGATGATCCCGATGCATTGCTCGGATTAAATGAAACTTGCTTTGAAAATGAATATTCTTTAAAAGACAAGTATAACGACGCCCCGGCAAGTTATGAAAATGCATATTCTAGGTGCTGTGAAATTGAAGGTTCAGAAGAAAAAATGGGCACAATTGTATATAATAGATTGTGTGGCAAACAAGTATGTGAGTCAGATAATGTTAGAAATCTTTGCCAACCCGATTCGACAAAAGGATATATTTATGAGGCGGGTAAGACAGAATCTGGAGATGCATTAAAGGGAATCAACAAAGAAAATTACAAGTGCATTATGAGTGGCAAAAGAAGCGAAGAAGGAAATCGCTTTGAATTATCAAAAGATGAGTGTCCTAATTGCGGAAACTACTGTACGATTTATTGTAAAGAAGATTTGGAAACGATATTTCCAGGAGTTGGGTATAATCCAAAAAGTGGTTCGAGTGTTAATTCAGGAGAATATTTTACATTTAAACCATATCAAGATAAAGATAAAACATATGACTTTCTTCCATATATTAGTCAGCAAAGAACGTGTCTTTATTATGCTGATATAACATCTTTTTCAAAAGATGTGTATGGAACAGAATCTTTGAATAATTTAACCAATATCAAGGGTGGTTATTATAAAGAAGCTGAAATGATATTGAAGGAATATTATTCCGCTTTGGAAGAAGTGAAAAAAGCAGAAGAAAGTTTAAAAGAGTACGAAAACAGAAAATGTATTGTAGCTTATGAAAATAATGGGCCTATATCACCAATTAACTATAAAGCAATATCAAAAAACAATTCGATTAACTATTTGTTATTAGATTCACAGAAATCTACAATTACACAACTTTCAAATAATAATAATGATCGTTGTACGGAAGAAAAAATAGGTTGCAGATGTTGTGATAAATACGAATGGGTTGGTAGCGAGAGAAAATGTGTGGACTTTGGAAAATATTCGTCTTGGAAAAGTGATGATCCAGAGATATATACTACGTTAACAAAAGAAGAATGTGAAAACAAAGCGTATAAGACAGAATTTGAAAAAACCGAGGTTAAATATACCAGTAATTTTTGCGAAGTAAAAACAAGCATTCGTGAGTGTAATTCTAAAATAGAGACAGATGCCGAACAAAAAAAAGCTAAAGAATCTTGTGAAAAAGAATTGAAAAACAACATTAATACAGCCAAAGAAATTAAGAAAGAAAAAACCGAGCTTTTAGATAAATTAAAAGAAGATTATGAGAGAATAACGCTGAGAATAAAAAAGACAATTGAAGAATTCAGTAATTGTACAAGCTATAATAATTCATATGAAGAAATGGATATTCCTCAAATAAGCAACTTTAGATATGATGAAAAGGATTTAATTTCAGATTTAACAATTCAAAACATAGATTTAGAAATTAAAGAAGATGGAAGTGAGATAGTTTTTTCTCCTCCACTAAAATATTGCGATAACGACTTTAATTGTCAAGAAACAAATCTTAAGGATATAAAACTCCCTGTTTTGAAAAAACATATTGAGAATAGTTCTGCAAATGGATTGAATGATTTTCTTAGTAATCAAAAAGATAAGGACTTGGAAACTAAGGTATTTAGTATGGCAATTAGTACGACATCTATGAGCCAACAATATGGATTGAATCAGGAATTGTATGCTGTAAAACCAACTGGTAGAGTAGTTACTAGAGATGGATTGGTGCAATTGGGCGCTGATAAATATTTTAATTATAATTATTTAGGCTATGGAATACCGATTGGTTTAAAAACAAGAGCGGGAAATTACGGTTATTCTTTTAAAATATCAAATTTAGGCAGAAATAATGAGCTATTTGATGAATTTAGTGAAATGAATGAAGATGGAGTATATATGTGCTCTTACTTTGTTAGAAACTTAATAATGTGTCCTAAAACAGGTTGTTCACCGGACGGAGAATATCCAAACGGGTTAATTGATGACTTAAATTTAATTCCTTTCATAAGAAAAATTAACATTGAGGATCCAGAAAGATTAGAAAGCGAAGAATTTAACACAAATTGGACAACAGAAGAAGGTAAATCGGCAATTAAAAGAATGGTTGAAATGGGAGATAAACAATTTTCGGATGGCCCACTATATCAATTTACTGTTGGAGCTAGTGAAATAAAAAAAGTAAGAGACTACAATAAAGAGAATTCTTACTCAGATTTTAAATTAAAATGTAATGAAGACGGCAAAGAATGCCAAAGCGAATTTGTAACAGAGTTTTCTGATACCGAAGTAACGACATATGGCCGAGGAAATTGGATACATTTTGATCAAGAAGATTCTACTCCTTAGAAAGTCTAATTATTAAATTATAATCATCATCAATTGCCATAATGTTTTTGCGGATATTATGGCATTTTTGACATTTATATATAATTTTGTAATCACTTTTTCTGTTTTTTTCTATATCAATTGGTTTTAATATTCCGTGACACATTTCCGCTCTGTCTCCTGGATTGATATCTACGTGTTTTGAATGCAAACAAAAAGGACAGTGATCTCGCGCTGTGTATTTTAATTGCTCAACAAGTTTTCCACATACATCACAAATAAAGGATTCATCAATCATTGTAAATTTTTGTTTGTCCATAATTAATCACGAATTGATTATAGCATAAATTAAAGAAAAAAATAAAAGGTTATTAACCTTTTATTTTTATTTCTTTCTTAGTAGATTTAGTTTCTTCTTTTGGAAATATAACTTTCAAACTGCCATCTTCGAATTTTGCTTCGATAGAATCGGTATCGATATCTCCTACATAGAAACTTCTTTGATATCTTCCATAATGTCTTTCCTTGCGAATGTAATTTTTATCAGAATCATCACTAGTTTCTTCTTTTTCTGCGGTTATTGTTAAATAGCCATCATCACACTCTATTTTGACGTCATCCTTTTTAAAGCCCGGGATATCCATGATGAGATTATATTCTCCATCTTTTTCATAAATATCGCATTTCATATGAGGTTTTTCAATAGATTTTTCAGGTAAAAACGTATCAAAGAAATCGTTAAAACCAAATCCTCTTGGTATTAAATCCATAATCTTCATCTCCTTCCATATTGATAATAACACCTTTTTTAGCAGTTGTCAACACCGGGTGCTAAAAATGTAAAGTTTTAATATATGGTATTATAATATAACTAAATAATGGTATAATGAGTATGGTGGTAAATGATATGGAATTTATTAGTATAAAAGACTGCTATAAAATATATAGAAACGGAGTAACAGCTGTTGCTTGTTTAAATCTGAAAATAAATAAAGGCGAATTTGTTTTTATAATCGGATCATCTGGATCTGGTAAAAGTTCAATAATAAAAATGCTTTATCGCGAAGAAAAACCAACTAAAGGAGAAGTATATGTCGCGGGTATTAATGTTGCTAAATTAAGAAATAGTCGAGCATATAAACTTAGAAGAAGAATTGGAATTGTCTTTCAGGACTTTAAATTACTACCAAATTTAAATGTTTATGAAAACGTTGCCTTTCCTTTAGAGAGTTTTGGAATGAAAAAGTCCGAAATAAGAAAAAAAGTTCACAAAGCTCTTGAACGCGTTGGTTTAAGAGAAAAGTATCGTAGTTTTCCAAGAGAATTATCAGGAGGAGAACAACAAAGAGTTTGTATTGCGAGAGCAATTGTTAATGAACCAAAACTTTTAATATGTGATGAACCTACTGGGAATTTAGATGCGGATACTTCTAAAGAAGTTATGAACGTAATTGAACAAATAAATAAGGAAACTAAGACAACTGTAATTATGGCGACTCATTCAAAAGAAATTGTTAATAGAATGAAAAAAAGAGTTGTTTGCATAGAAAATGGTGTTTTAGTATCTGATGTAGAGAAAGGAACCTATAAGACACATGAAAATACTAAGGCTGCTTAAAACAGGAATTATCGATGCTTTTAAAGGAGTATTTAGAAATTTTAGTCTAAGTATAGCTTCAATTTTTTCAATTGTAGTAATGCTTTTATTAGTATCGATAGCGATAATTCTTTCGACCAATCTAAATAATATTACCAAACAAATAGAAAGCGATATTACAATTGTTGTTTTCATGCAAAAAGATTCAACACCCGAACAAAAGGAATCCTTAGAAAATAAATTAAATAAACTTGACAATGTAAAAGAATTTAAATTTCAATCTAAGGCATCAATAAAAGAACAAATGAGTCGAGACTCTGATACATATAAAGCAATATTAAGTCAGTTTAATGATACAGATGTACCATTAAAAGATACATATCTAGTAAAAGTTGATGATGTAAGGTATATAGGAGATACAGCTAAAGAAATTAATGATAATTCTGAAGTATCGGCTGTTCAATATGGTGAAGGAATGATAGAACAATTAGTATCAGTTTTTTCAATAATAGAGAAAATAACTTATGGAGTTGTAATTGGAATGGTTTTAGTATCGGCATTTCTAATTAGCAATACAATTAAAATTACTATTTATAGTAGAAGAACAGAAATAGATATAATGCGTTTAGTAGGAACATCTAACTTTGCAATTAGATTTCCACACGTTATTGAAGGGTTAATAATTGGTATTTTAGGTTCGATTATTCCTATAACTGCAACCATATATGGATATACTATTCTATATACTAAGATGGATGGCTATATATTTTCAAGAATGTTTGTGCTAATTAATCCGTATGGCTTTGTTTATGTTATTTCTTTTGCATTATTAGTTATCGGTTCAATAGTTGGTATGTTCGGTAGTTATAGAGCAGTTAGAAAGTATTTGAAAATATGAAGAATATAAACAAAAAAATAATAACAGCAATTATAACTATTTCTTTCTTTCTTAATATTATGCCTGTATATGCTAAACCAAATACATTGGCACAACTAAGAAAAGATTTAAGGAGCCTAGAAGCGCAAAAAAGAAAAAATGATAATGCCAAAAAGCAAACTCAACAACAAATTAACACATCAAAAAACGCCATTGGTAGTTCATATAATGAGATAGAATCGAATAAGGATAGAATTGAAGTTGCAAAAGCAAAAGTCGTTCAATCTAAAAAAGAAATTGAAACCCAAAAACAGTTTATGAATGAAGTCATATTAGCTCAACAATTATCTTCGGGAAGTAATGAGTATTTAGAATATATTTTCAATGCTGATAATTTAACTGATTTAGTTTATCGTTTTGCAGTATCTGAACAAATTTTAGAATGGCAAAAAGAAGAAATTAATAAATTTGAGGGTTTAGTTAAAGTTAATGAAAAATTACAAGTTGACTTGGCAAATAGAGAAGTCCAATTAAACAATCAAATTAATAATTTGGAAAAAAAATTAGTTAGTTTAGGTAGTCAATTAGCAGAAATATCAGAAATATCAGTAGACATTGAAGATGACATAAAAAGTGCTAAAGAATATATTAAATTTGTAGAAAAAGCAGGTTGTGAAGAAAATCAAGATATAGATTACTGCTTAAGAGTTATTACAGATACGGGATTTAGATATCCTTTAAATTCGGGAAAAATAAATAGTAGTTTTGGTTATAGAAAAAATCCATTAGGTAGTGGAGTTAAGTTTCACAGCGGAGTTGATTTAGGTGGGAATCCAGAAGGAACTAAAGTATTTGCATCTGCTGCGGGAGTAGTTGGTAAAGTAATAGTAAGAGCAAGGTGTGGTGGAAATAGTGTATACATATGGCATAATGTTAAAGGGAAAAAATACACAACATCATATACACACTTAAAGAGAATTGATGTTAAAATAGGAGATGTTGTTACAAGTGAAACTTCAGTTGGAACTATTGGTGGAGGGTCAACGGCAACGAGAAATGGTGGATACGATAATTGTACAACGGGACCACACTTACATTTCACTATGGCAACAGGTCATTATGGTGGATCTGGATCAGATTCGTATACTGCATATTCAACGTTTTTAGTTAGAGTTTTTGACCCAGTTAAATATTTAAGTATAAAAAATCCGTTTTACGGACGATAGGAGATAGTTTATGACATTCACAACACAAATCAAAAATGAAATAACTAAAATAGAAACAAGCGTTGTTGAATCATTAACAGAATTACTTATCTACATTAAGTTTAATGGTGATTTTCAAGATGACAAATTAACATTGCTAATTGAAAATGCCTCGGTAGCTAGAAGGATATTTAAATTGTTAAAAGAAAACTATGGAATAAATATTATTTTAACAGTTAGAAGACAAAATAATTTTAAGAAAAAAACAATATATATATTAACTATTAAAGAAAAAACAGATGATATCTTAGAAGATACCAAATTAATAAACGAATATACACTAGATTCATTTGAAGAAAAAACCGCTTTTATAAAAGGGGTCTTTTTAGCAAGTGGTTCTATTAATGACCCTAAGTCAGGATCGTATCATGCTGAATTTTTAGTGAAAAATTACCAAGATGCTAAGCTAGTAAATGCAATATTAAAATCATTAAAATTTAATAGTAAAATTATCAAAAGAGAAAGAGGGTATATGATATACCTTAAATCCGCTGAAGAAATAAGTGATATTATTAGAATGTTAGGTTCAACAAATTCATTGTTTTACTTTGAAGACATAAGAATTTATCGCGATCATAAAAATATGGTTAATAGATTAAATAATTGTGAACAAGCAAATGTTGAAAAGGTTTTCAAAACCGCTCAATCTCAAATTGAAAAAATAAAATATTTAAAAGAAAATGATCTAATAGGATTATTAGATAATAAAACTAAAATAGTTATTGAGTATAGAACTAAATACCCTGAAAGTTCTTTTCAGGAACTAGCGGATATTATATCGTTAGAAACAAATATAAAAATATCAAAATCAGGCGTTAATCACCATTTTAGGAAAATAACTGAATTAGTTGAAAAAAACAATAAATAAGTTTATTATTTGTTATTTAAGTATGTTTGTATTATACTTGTATTAGGGTGATATGGTATGAAAAGAAAAAATATTATTGTAAGGTTTTTTGATGAAATATTAATAGTTTTAAGTAAAATAATTGACAAACTATTAAACATGAAAACAAAAGAAGTAATAATATTTATAGTAGAAGTATCTATTATATTATTAATAGTATTAGTATTAAAAAAACCATTTGATTTAATAAAGGATATTGGTAAAAGCGGAATACATTTTCTATTCTTTCCTATTTCTAATATATTAACATTTATTTGGACGGTTATAATTGAATGTACATATTTTCTATTTGCTATTACTTTGTTTGTATTTATATTTAATAAAAAATACGATCAACACAAATTAACAAAGAGTAAAAAGGGAGAGTATCAAAAAGCATTTACTGAATTATATAAAGCAGTAATTATTATAATGAGTTTTCCTTTGTATTTAATACTTATAATACTTATATTATCTTTATTACTCTCTATTTACTTAATCTCTCAAGGAATTACTTATTTTAGTTTATTGCCAATTACAATATCATTATTATCATTGGATATAATTGTGATATATATAATATCTAGATATATAAAAAATATTACTAGAAATAAAAAGAACATTAAAATAATGACAATTATTTCAATTTTTCTCTTAGCGGCAGGTTTAACATTGTTAACATTAGAAATAACTGATACAAAGTTTCATAAAGGACAATTACCTTTAAGTGACTATACAATTAAGACTGAAACATTAAGGACCAATATTGAAGAAAAAACAAAAATAATATGTAATGGTTGTGAAAGTAAATATGAGATATTATTTGATAGTAAATTAAATAATGAAGTTATTATTGAAATATCATATTATGATCAATTTGTGCAACTTATGTTTTCTACAGATAAAAATCTAATTAGGATAAATAGTCGAAGATTAAATATATTCAACGAAGATATTCAGAGATCATTAATTGATGACTTAAAGAAAAAGGAAATATATGATTTCAAATTACTACATAAAAAACAAATGACAATATGGGTCAATGAAAACAACGTTAACAATTTAGATATTAGAGTTTATTAGGAGGCATTATGGAAAAACAAAAATTAAAAGTAGTTAGACTAAAAGATAATCAAGATGTTATATATGAATATAACGCTAAGAATGAATTTGCGAGTTTTGCAATTAAATTAATAATCAATACAATAGTTATTATGCTAGCAGCTAATTTATTTAAGGGAATGTATGTTAGTAGTTTTGGGTATGCAATGTTAGCAGCATTAATAATAGCGGCATTAAATCAATTTATTAGACCGTTTATTATAGCAATTACTATTCCTTTAACAATTATCACTTTTGGTTTATTTTATCCATTTATTAATGTGATAATATTACAATTAACTAGTTTGTTAATGGGAAAACACTTTAATGTAGAAGGAATATTTATTACGTTAATAATTTCATTTTTTATTTCATTCATGAACTATGTTCTTGAAAGTGTAGTTCTAGGGAGAAAAAAATAATGAATCCAATATTATTTGAAATTGGTAGTTTTCAATTAAGATGGTATGCATTTTTTATTTTGATAGCGGTTACTCTTGGATACATAATAGTTAAAAGTGAAGCAAAAAAATTTGGAATAAATGGTGATTTAGTTTTTAATTTAGCTTTTTGGACTATTATATTTGGGCTTATAGGGGCTAGATTATATTATGTTATTTTTAACTTTCATTTATATAGAAATAACTTAGGTGAAATTGTTCAAATGTGGAAAGGTGGACTTGCTATCCATGGTGGGATAATTGCGGGTGCATTAGTAGTGTTTTTTTATGCAAAAAGGTATAAAATAGAAATACTAAGACTATTTGATATGGCGGTAATCCCTCTTATTTTGGGACAGGCAATTGGAAGATGGGGTAATTTTTTTAATTCTGAAGCACATGGACCAGCAACTACGCTAATGCACTTAAAAAACTTAAATATTCCGAACTTCATTATTAAAGGTATGAATATTGGAGGTGTTTATTATACTCCGACATTTTTCTATGAATCGTTATGGTGTTTACTAGGTTTTATAGTTTTAATAATAGTAAGAAGATTACGTTATTTAAAGCTTGGTCAACTAACGGCCATTTATTTAATGTGGTATAGTGCTGGTCGCTTTGTTATTGAATCTATGAGAACGGATTCGTTGATGTTTTTTGGATTTAAGGTTGCACAAATAGTTTCTATAGTTTTATTTGTTATAGGAATGATTATTTTTATAGTTAAAATAAGAAAAAATAAGTTTGAAGACCTTTATAATGGCGAAACAGGAAAGATAAGATATTAGGAGGCGGCAATGATTTACGATTTAATAATTATAGGTATGGGGCCTGCAGGAATGAGCGCAGCAGTTTACGCTCAAAGAAGTGGTATGAGTGTTTTGATATTTGAAAAAAATGTTCCGGGTGGTCTTGTAAATAAAACAAATAATGTCGATAATTACCTCGGTTTTAATGATATAATGGGGCCTGATTTAGCTTTTAAGATGTTTGAGCATTTTAAAGATTCAAATATACCCTATAAAATAATGAATATTAATAATATTACATTAGATGGAGAAATAAAAATTGTTCATGCAGACACAGAAACATTTAAAGCAAGATCTTTGATTATAGCAACAGGTAGGAAAGCAAAAAAATTAAATGTTGAAAATGCTGATAAATTAGAAGGTAAAGGTATAAGTTATTGTGCTTTATGTGATGCAGCATTATATAAAGATCAAGACGTAGCTGTTTTAGGTGCTGGCAACAGTGCGTTTGAAGAGGGGATATATTTAACGAAAATATGTAGAAAAGTATATATATTAAATAGGTTTAACGCATTTACCGCAGACGAAACATTAGTAAAAGAAATACAATCAAAAGATAATTTTGAAGTGATAAATAACGTTCAAATAGAAAAATTAAATATGACAAATGAAAAACTATCTTCAATATCACTAAACAATGGCCAAGAAATTAATGTTCAGGGACTATTTGTTTATATAGGATATGAACAAGCATCTGAGTTGGTTAAAGACTTAGGAATAACAAATGAATTTGGTTATATCAAAGTTGATCAATATTATGAAACTTCCATTAAAGGCATATTTGCTTGTGGAGACATTATTCAAAAGAAAATATTTCAAATTATTAATGCAGCTTCAGAAGGAGCAGAAGCTGCAATTAATGCTAATAAATATGTAAATTCTCTTATGACAAAAAAATAAAAATCAGAGCTTCTGATTTTTTAATAAAGGTTGAATTAAATTGAAAGTGCACTAAAAGAAATAAATAAAGAAATAAAAGACTAAAGTCACGAAAAATCGCGACTTTTTCATATATATTTATTTAAAAAATAAATATATATGCTATTATATGTGTAGATGTAATTAAATCATTACATCAGAAAAAGATCCGTATTTTAGTCTTTTTACGACTAAGTACACGAATTTTTATAAAAATTATGGCTTACTTGCCATTAAGGAAGCAGGAGGGTTAGCTCCTGATTTCTTAATTTATGAACCTAGGATGTGTTCTAAAGATAGATTAACATCATCTGGTAGAATGTAAGAACAATTAAGTTTTTCTAAAAGTTCAGGATATAATTCTTTAGTTAATTGATAAGGAGTTTTATTATTAAGTTCTAATCTAGGAATATTATTAATATTATCTTCTAATCTTTTAACTTTTTTTTGGTCTAAACCTTCAAAAGAAAAACCTTTAGTAAATTCATCACTTTTAGGAAATACAGTTCTGATAAAAACATGATTTTTTTCTAAAGTTCCTTTTTGCCAAGCTGAGTATGGATCACAGTAGAAAAGGTTAACTATTTTCTTACCAGTATTATAATCTAATTCAATACCAAGTGGATTAAAAAATTCTGAACCATTGTCTGTTAAGATGATTTTGAATACTTTGGAGTACAAATTAACACCTAGTTTATCTTTGACATCATTAATAGTTTTAGTAACACATTCCATGTTTTGTTTATCTAGAAGAAAAATTAACATAAATTTAGTTTTTTTAATGATAATAGTTAATAATACTTTGTTATCAGTACTAAGTCCTTGAACTGTATCTAATTCTACAATATTCCTGTTTGGATGTTTTATTATAAAGTCAAGATATTCTTTATATGTTCTACCTTTAAGTAAAGCAAGTTGTCTTTTGTGTATTCTTTCTTCTTCTTTTTTACGTGCTTTGTATTTAACCTTTTTAGGTAGATCTAAAGTACTTAAAGATAATACTCCTAAATCAATGTATTTATAAAATGTTGGTTTAGTAAAATATAGAATGTCAGAATGATTTGCATATACTTGATTAATACTTTGCTTTTTGTCTTTAATTAAAGGAATAATAATTTCTTCTATTTCTTCAATAACTTCTTTGGTAATATCAACACCTTCTCTAGATTCTTTAATTAAAGTTTCATATTTTTCTTGAGCTACTTTGGATTTATAATAGAGTTTATGCTTATTACATTTGTATTTATTAACACAAGTATTACAAACATAAGGTGGTTTTCTTAATAATAAGCAATCATTAACAGCTTTATTAATCCCTTTTTGATCAAACATTTCAAAAAAACTGCTTTTAATATATCTATTTCTTTTAATTTCATTGGAAATTGTTGTTCTGTGTTTGTTGATAGCTTTACCAATTTGAGTGAAGGAATAATTTCTTTCAATCATGTATTGAATAGTATCTCTTTGTTCATACAAAAGATGTTTATAATTTGTCATATAAATTCGACCTCCTGAATGACAAATAAACCATTGGTTGATATAATACATATAATATAAACAATTAGCAATGAATATTTAAACACTTAATGCACGGTAATTAAGAAACGTGCACTTTCTATTTTATTCAATACTCCTTAATAATTAATTGAACTATCATTGCAATTATGATATATTTTGCTTGGTGATATTATGCCCAATATAATTGCAATAGCTTATTTAGGAGATTCAATATATGAACTACATGTTCGTAAGTTTTTGCTATCTTTAGATATGTCGAAAATTAAAGAAATTCAAAAAGAAAGTCTTAAGTATGTATCGGCAAATAGCCAAAGAAGACATTTGGAAAATTTAATTAATAATAATTTATTAACTGATATTGAATTAGAATATGTTAAAATAGGTAGAAACGCCAAGGGTGGAAGAAGTAAAAGCACAGATATTATTTCTTATAGACTAGCAACGGGTCTTGAGTATTTAATAGGAAGATTATATTTAGAAAATAACAAAGATAGAATTGAAGAAATAATGAACTACATTTTAGGAGGTAAATAAATGTTAGTATATGGTAAAAACGTTTTTAATGAATTAAGCAATAATTCTAGTAATATTAGAAAGATATATTTAAGCAATAACTTTCATGATCGAAAAATATACGATTTAATAAATAAAAATAACTTAAAATATATCAAGATGGATAATAAAAAAATGGATCAAATGGTAGATGGTAATCATCAGGGCATTATAATTGAAATTAATGAATATGACTATTGTTCATTAGAAGAAATTATGAATGAAGAAATGCTAGTTATGTTAGATCATTTAGAAGATCCTCATAATTTAGGCGCGATAATCCGTACATGTGAAGCTGCAGGAGTCAAAGGGGTAATTATTCCAAAAGACAGGAGTGTTCAAGTTAATGGAACGGTAATGAAAGTCAGTTCAGGGTCTTTAGAATATGTTTCTGTCTGTCAAGTTAACAACTTAGTTAAAACAATTGATATCTTAAAAGATAATGGTTATTTTATTTATGGCTCAGATATGAATGGAATTGATTACAAAAAAGTTTCTTACTCAGATAAAAAAGTTTTAGTAGTCGGTAATGAGGGTTCTGGTTTATCAAAATTAGTTAAAGAAAATTGTGATGAGATTATTAAAATAAATATGTATGGTCAAGTAAATAGTTTGAATGCCTCTGTATCAGCTGGAATTCTAATATATGGGATGAAGGAATAATATGGAATATAAAATAGATGATCAAGAAGCGATTTTTTTAGTCAAAGAGAATAATCCTGATGCTAAGGATGTATTATATGAAAAATACAAATATATTATAGATATCCATTTGAAAAAATACCAAAGAATGGCATATTTATTTCAGATTGATATGAATGATTTATATCAAGAAGCAATGATAGGGTTTACTGATGCAATAAATAATTATAAAGACGATAAAGACGCCGGATTGCCTAGATTTATTACTTTGTGTGTTGATAGGAAATTACAAAATGTAATGAGAAAAGCAAGTACTCAAAAAAATAGAGCTGTCTTAGAAACATTATCACTAGATCAAAATATTAATGAAAATGCTATTTCGTTAATAGACGCTATAAGCGATAATGAAAACAACCCATTAGAAAAACTAACTAAACAAGAAAACTATAATG
>CAYTSC010000006.1:0-4677 GCA_964440475.1 uncultured Muribaculaceae bacterium | reverse complement strand
TAGTTAGTAATATTAATAAATTATTATCCAATAATGAGTATGAGGTTTATACATTAATGATTAATGGACTTAATTATCAAGATATTGCTTTGCTATTAAATAAAAGTCCGAAACAGATTGATAATGCAATTCAAAGGATAAGACTAAAGATTAAAAAAATGCTTGCTAAATAAAGATTGATGTGCTAGTATTTACTTAGCACTCAAAGAAGTGTTTTTATTTGAAATTAAAGGGAGTAATAAAAATGAAAAAGAAAAAGAAAACCGGTTTTTTCAAAAACGTTAAAAACGAACTTAGTAAAGTTAAGTGGCCAACTACAAAAGAAGTATTTAAAAATACAATTTCAACAATTATATTTTGTGTCTTCTTTGCATTATTTTTCTATTTAGTTGACGTTGGTTTTTCAGCGATTGTGAGGTTATTTAATTAATGGAACAAGAAAAATTATGGTATGTAGTTAACACTTATAGTGGACATGAAACAAAGGTAAAAGAAAAATTAGAGATGCGTACTGAATCAATGGGGATGCAAGACTATATTTATAGAATCATTATTCCAGAAACAACAGAGATAGAAGTGAAAGATGGAGTAAAAAAAGAAAAAACAAAAAAAATGTTTCCGGGATATATTTTAGTAGAAATGATTATGTCAGATGAAGCTTGGTATATTGTTAGAAATACACCTGGAGTTACTGGTTTTATTGGTTCTTCAGGTAGGGGAGCTAAACCTACTCCATTACTACAATCAGAAATAGATCATATTCTAGGTACTGTTGGTACTCAAACAAAAACAGTTGACGATAATTATGTTGTTGGTGATAGAGTTAATATTATCGATGGGCCATTCAAAGGGATGTACGGAATAATCGATAGTATAGATAGTAATACTGAACGACTAAATGTTTTAATTGATTTATTTGGTCAAGAAACACCAGTTGAATTAGAATTATTTCAGGTAAACAAGTTGTCATAACTTGTTTTTTTATGCTAAAATATTAATAATAGAAAGGATGATGAAAATGAAACAAATAAAAACATTCTTGCTTATGGCATTGGTTGTAATGCTTACAGGTTGTTACGAAGCTGAGTTCTTTGTTAAAGTTAATAAAGATAAAACTCATGTAGTGGGTTATTCTATTAAAGTAGAAGAAACAACCTACAAAAATATAATGGAGATGGGGGGAAAAGAAAAACCTGGGGAGGACATAGAATTTCTTGATAAAGAAGAAAAAAAAGAACTAGAAAAAAAAGGTTATACAGTAAAAGATATAAAAGATGATAAATATATCGGGGTTAGTTTAGAGCAAAAACGAGGATCAATTGATGAACTAACTACAACTGAAAAAGTAAAAGTTAACTTAGTGGGATCACTTGTGACCGATAGTGAAGATGAAGAAGTTCTAAAAGGAGTTAAAATATTTAACTCAAGCGATAATAAAACTTATAAGAGTAATTTAGTATTTACTCCAGAAACTAGTGATGAAAAAGATGAGGAAAATTCATTTGGGGATTTAACTAATTCAATCAAAGTTAAATTCAGTATTCAGCTTCCTAACAAACCATTGTCTCATAATGCAAATACTGTTTCTAATGATGGTAAAACATTAACTTGGGAATTTGATAACAAAGTTGCAAAAAATATAGACTTTGAGTTTAACTTTGATGGAGCAAAAAATATTAATTTAACATTGGTATTTGGAATTGTCGGAGGACTTGTTGTTTTAGTACTTATTTTAGTAGTAATAAATAAAAACAAAACAAATAATCCGTCATTTGCTGGACAAACATTTGAACCAAGCACACCGCTTCCAGAACAAAATTTGGAAAGACCGATGGGTAATATTGTGCCAAATGAAAAATTAGAGTCAACTATTATTAAAAATGATCCGCTTCCGGGTCAAGAACCAACTGTTGATGATAACTTAATTATAGAACAAGAACCAGCTATTCAAGAAATGGTTTTTGAAAAAACGTCACCTGAAAATGTACGACCTGTTGAAGAAGTACAATCAGTTATACCACAAGAACAAAATATATTTCCTGAAAACTAAAAAAGAGTAGATTATATCTACTCTTTTAAATTGTTAATAGATTAATATCGGAATAAAAAAGTGAATTGAAAAAGCTAACATTAATATACCCATTAATAAATAAACAAGTACTTTATCTTCAAAAAATCTAGTAATAAAGTAACCAGTCAATTGGGCAAATACGATTGGTAAAGCATATTTAGTAAACTCAGCATCAACCCAAAGCAATAATAACAAAGCAATATTCGAGGCTACTAAAGAATATACACTTGGTCCTTCATCTAAACAATTTTTAAAATTGTTTAATAAATTATCGTTTTTATTCTTAGTCTTTTTTACAATTCTTTTTTTCTTTGGTGTAAATTTTTTTTCCATAAATCATCCTCCTACTCATATATTATAATTATACTATATCCAATCAAATTTGTTAATGTTTTCTACCTTAATTCCCAAATCATGATTCTTATCAAATTTATGAAAATCAGAACCAGCAGATATCAGTAAGTTGTTTTTATTACAATAGTTAACCAGGATGTCTTTTTTTTCATCTAAGTAAATAGAGTGATAGCATTCAAAGCCATCTATTAATTTAGAGTTAGTTAGCTCATCAAAGAAAGAAAAATAATTTTCTAATTTATAACCAAATGGATGAGCAAAAAATAATAAACCTCCATTACTTCTTACAATTTTAGACACTTCTTCTAAAGATGGAACGTATTTAGAAAAATCACAGTATAAAATAAATGACTTATTAGAAGTACAATAACGATAAAAATATGATGATTTATCATAAGCATCTGGACCGATTATTTTTTTATTTTCTGGATATTTAACAATTTCATTATATATAAAATTCATAGGAAAATCAGAATTAATATCATAAATTAAATTGGGATCGATTGTAAGATTGTTATCTTTGCACTTCTGATAAAGTTCATCGAATTGTTTCTGTGAATTTTTTCGAAAAAAATCGCTCCTATACCAATTATCTAACCATTCTTTAATAGGTTCTAATTTAAATTTATAACCAAGAATATCAACTCTAATTCCATTAAACATACAAATGAATTCGCATCCAGTTAATAATTCTCCATCATAGTATTTTTTAACATTTATTTTACTTAATTCATTATGCGCGCCGACTTCATTGTGATCGGTTATTGAAAAATACTTAATTCTTTTTTCTTGTGCTTTTTCTAACAACTGTAGTGGAGTAAGTTCTCCATTGGAATATGTTGAATGACAATGTAAATCTATCATTTTACCACCAATAATAGTTTAACATAAAAAATGTATTTTGAGTCTTTTATCACAAGATTTATTTACGTAAAATCTAAGAAAATAACTATATTAATTGGAAAAAGAATTTTTAGTGGCTATTATATAATATAAAGAGGTGCAAAATAAAAAGAACATATTTCGATTTAACAAAAACTGAAAAGAAGGAATACAAAGAAGAATTTTATCAGACAGAAAGAGGAAAAGAATTTTTTAAATTTAATAAGTTTCTGATTGCAAGTTTAATAATCCTATTTTTTCTAGGCATTTTTTGGTCATAGTTGGAGAAATAATTGTCGAGGAAAATTGGCTTTGACATGCGGTAATGATGCGAAAATTGCTGCCCTTGCTGGATCAGAATTATTAGAGAATATATTCATTTTTGTATGCTCATTGGGAGTAGTGTTCAACTTCTATGTTCATCTTTGTTTTGTATCGTGGCTAAAGCATAAACATAAAATATTAAAATGGTAAAAAAGGTATTAAAATTACCTTTTTTATTGCTTGCAAAGATGTTTAACATGTGTTAGTATTTAACTTGCAGTTATATTTCTATATAACAAGTGGAGGGGAATGCGGATTTGCCCATACCACTAAGCGAAAATATTTATAGGAGGTGTTTATCGTGGCAAAAGAAATCGTCAAAAAAATAAAATTACAAGTACCAGCAGGGAAAGCAACACCAGCTCCACCAGTTGGAACTGTTTTAGGACCAGCAGGAATCAATCTTCAAGATTTTTGTACTAAGTATAATGATGCGACTAGAGATAAAATGGGAGATGTTTTACCTGTAGAAATATCAATATATGATGATAGAAGTTTTGATTTTGTAATTAAAACTCCACCAACAAGTTTCTTGTTAAAGAAGTATGCTAAAATAAATAAAGGATCAACAAAAGGTTCTTTGGAAACTGTTGCTACTTTAACTCAAGCTCAAATAAAGGAAATTGCAGAAATTAAGTTACCTGATTTAAATGCATATACTGTAGATGAAGCTATAAAAATAGTTACAGGTACTGCAAAAAATATGGGTATTGTAGTTGAAGGAATGCAAGAAGATACATTAAGTGCAGAACAATCAGAAACTGCAGAATAATAGGTAATAACCTTGTGGAAGGAATGTCCGCTTGCATGAATTCCGAATTACCACATAAGGAGGAAAAAATATGAAAAAGAGAAGTAAAAAATATACTGAAGCAATTTCAAAAATTGATAAAAATAAAGTATATAGTAAAGAAGAAGCTGTTAAGTTAGTTAAAGAAACTGCTATTGCTAAATTTGATTCTTCAATAGAAGTTGCTATGAAGTTAAATTTGGATACTAAAAAAGCTGATCAACAATTACGTGGAACCATTTCTTTACCAAGTGGT
>CAYTSC010000005.1:3766-23917 GCA_964440475.1 uncultured Muribaculaceae bacterium | reverse complement strand
TGCAGGAATATCTGCAAAAGATATGGAACATAGACCGGCATTTCAAGAAATGCTAAAGGATATGAAGGAAGGAAAACTTAATTATATTGTTGCTTACAAACTTGATAGAATTACTCGTTCAGTACGTGATTTAGAAGAACTAATATCAGTATTAGAACAATATAATTGCTTTCTACTATGTGATAGAGATGATGTTAATACCTCTACTGCTAATGGTAGATTCTTTGTAAGAATGTTAACTGTCTTATCACAACTTGAAATTGAAATCGTATCAGAAAGAACTAAGTTCGGTTTAAATGGTGCTATTAAGTCTGGTCATTTACCTGGACAAGTAGCTTTAGGTTTTAAGAAAGATGGAAATAAGAAAACTATAATTGATCCAGCTACTGCTCCTATTGTTAAAAGAGTATTTGATTTATATTTACAAGGTAAAACATTTTTACAAATATCAAATATATTCAATGAAGAAAAAGTATTAAATAAGAATTGGAAAGATACTCATATTGAAAGAATAATAAATAATCGTTTATACATGGGAGATTATGAAATGTATAAGAGATTAAAAGAATGGAAAAATGTTGAACCGGTTATTTACATGAATGTTGTTGAACCTATTATTCCAAGATATATTTGGGAAGAATGCCAAGCACAAAAGATTATTAATCAAAGAACTTATACTAGAGATAGAGTTTATACTTTCTTTCAAAAACTTAAATGTCCTAAATGTGGCAAGATAATGAAATGTAAAGGTTCTGGTGGAAAAAGAAAAAAATATGTTTATTATAATTGTGAAGATTGTCATGAGAATATTAGAGAGTCTTATGTTGAAGAAGAATTTGAAAAGATTGTTGGTCAATTACTAAGATTTGATAATGAATATAATGAACTATTTTTACCACTATTTGCTGACAAAGAAAAGGTCGCCGATAAATCTGATATTGAAAGAGAAATAATAAATCTTACTAAACAAAAAGAAAGAATTAAAAAAGCTTATATGTCAGAGGTTGTTGAACTTGATGACTTTAAAGAAGATTTAAAAGTAATAAATGAAAAACTTGATATATTAACTAAACAACTAGAAAAAGAACAAGAACTTAAAAATAAAAATAGATTCACACCAGAAAAAGTTATGGCTGATAGAGATTTACAAAGAATCTTTATGACTAATGGAAAAGATGTTTCATTGTTCCTAACTCAATGGCAAACAATGACTAAAGAAGATAAACAGGAGTTTATAGCTAGATATATTGAATCACTAACTTTTGAAAAAGATGATAGATATCCAAATGGGATACATTTAATAGATATAAAATTAAAGTCATTATTTACTGAAAAAGTTAGTAGATTATCAGAGTTAGGATTATCACAAGTTCCAGTAGAATTTATTTCAAATGATAAATCAGTAATGTTAAATGTTAGTTATCCATTAAAAGAATCACAAGTTAAAGATTATATGAAAGAGTTTAAAAATATAGATGGTATTAAATTACATATTCATCCTACTTTCAATTTTAGTTTAGAAGATATGCCTAATGAGATAGAATTTAATCTTGATAAAGATGAAAAGGTTCTAAAGTTAATTCCTATTATTAAAGATATAGACAATCCTGAGAGTTTAACAAACAAGTTTAAGTTAGGAATTGTCACTTCGTTTGTTAAAACTACTGAAGAGGTTTCTAAGGAATAATCCTTAGCCCACGAAATCTTGTATGGAGAATCCGTACAAGATATCTAGGGGGTTATATATCTTGGATGACCAGGATATGGGACATACTAACCCACACTAAAAAGGAGGAATTATATGGCTGAATTACCTTATTCATTTCATCTTGGAAGTAATAAAAACAGAAAAGCATCAGCAAGAAGTAATGCTAGAAATAATGTAAGTGGTTCTTCTTCTCTTGCTAATAATGGAATACAAAACTATCAACAATTATCAAAAGTAAATAATCATGATTTTAGAAAATACGAAAATGATAATGATTATATTTATCAATTAAAAGGTACTAATGATATTGTTTATGATGTTAAAGAATTCTATAAAACTGAATTTGAAGAAGCAAGAATTGAATACAACAATAAGCAATCTAGACCTAGTAGAAGAATTGATGATTATTTTGAATATGTTAATAAAGATGAAAAAAGAGATCTTGCTTGTGAGATTATAATTGAACTTGGAAATAAAGAATATTGGGATTCAAAAGATTTTGAATTTAAAAGAGAAATGGTTAATGTATATGAAGAACATTTACACGATTTAGAAAGATTAGTTCCAGAGTTCAAAATAACAAATGCTGTTGTTCATTTAGATGAAACATCTCCACATATGCATATAGTTGGAGTTCCAGTTAAAGATGGTTGTAAAACAGGTTTATCAAAACAAGTAAATAAATCATCAGTCTTTACTAAAGAAAGACTTGAACATATACAAAATGTTATGAGAGAAAAATGTATTGATACTTTTAATAAATATTTTGAAAAAGAAAACGCAACTCTTAAAACTAAAGAAAAAGGAAGAAACAAAGATATCCATGTTAAAGATATGGTTAATTATCAAGAACTTAAAAAAGAACTAGAAATTAATAAAAGAAGTATTGATAAAAATAATGATAAGATAAAATCGATAAACACCTCTTCAAAAGAGTTGAAAGATTTATTATCTGGTTTAGAAGAATCTAGACTTGGTGGTTATAAACTTAATAATAAACAAAAAGAAAGATTACAAGATTTAATTAAAGATGTTGAATCTATAACTGATTATTTTGATAATTATAAAAATATAATTAATAATATATCTTCAATTAATGATAATTTAAAATATCAAAAAGATAGAAATAATAAAGTTGAAAATGATAATAATAAACTTATTAAGGAAAATCAAAAACTTAAAATGAGGAATACTGAATTAAAAGAAGATAGAGATTTTGTTCATGCAGTTATGGATAAGAGATTAGATGAAAGAAAAGATTTTATAATTTATCTATGTAAAAATGCCAATAGTAAAGATCCAATTACATCTAGATTTTTTAAACAAGTTGTTAATGATATGAATAGTAAAAACTTAATAACTGATAAAGAACACAGAGTTATATTTAATCCACCTAGAACAATTAATAAATCAGAAATAAATAAAGCTCTTAGTTCTATTAATAGAGAAATGGACGAAGCAGCTGAAGAATTTTATCAAACAAACAAAAATAACGACTATGAATTATAGTCGTTATTTTAATATTTTTTTCTTTTCTTTTTCAAATTCTTCTTTAGTGATTATTTTATCATCTAATAATTTTTTTAATTTATTTAAATCAGAAAACTTTTTGTCCATATTACTACTACTAGAATCAACTTCAGACTCTTCCTCAAATTTTTCACCACATTTAGGACATTTTTTTGCTGATTCTTTTACTAATGCTCCACAATTGTCGCATTTAAACATTTCTTCTTGTTCGTCCTCTTCATCTAGTTCTTCGATTGTTTCATCATCATCTTCATCAATAAACTTAGCATGACATTTAGGACATTCACTAGCATCTTCTGATACTGATGCACCACAATTATCACATTTGAAACCATCATCTATTATTTCCTCTTTATTTTTACTTTTTTCTTTTTTTAACGGTATTTTTTTATCTTTTGATATTAAAACAAAGAAGCATATAACTGCACCGATTAATCCAACAATACAAGATACGATCATTCTTTCATCTAATGGATTTTCTCTCGATTGACCATGATAAGATAGACTCATAAAAAAGAAAAAAGATGAAACGGCTTTTCCGACAATGGATTTAGTTCTTTTAGATTTACTATTCATAGAATTTTTATAATTCTTATCAAATAAACTATATCCAATTGCAGAAAAAACATATCCTAATATAAACAAACTAACAAAATCGCATATGTAAGCAATTACAACATTTCTATTATAATCTTTATTTTTCATATTTACTTCCTTTCTATTTTTACTTTTTTAGCTGTTTTTATCTCATTTTCTTGTTTTTCATCTTTCTTTTTATTTTTATTAAAAATAGCACTTAAACCACCAATAATTCCAGCACTAATGGCACCAACTAATGCTTTCTCCCAAATACTACTATTAGAAGAGTTTTTTTCATAAGCTGAATTAACATTAAAGCTTGTAGAATCCACAATTTCCTTTAATTCATATTCTTCAGAATTAGAAAATGAATTATTTTTTTGAGCTAATATTGTGTAACCATATCCATTTATGACTGTATAGTATTCATCAATGTTAAATCCATTAACCGAATCATAATATTTAACATGAATATATTTAAATTTCTTAACAGAGTATACATCAAAAGTATCAGCATTAACCTTATCCATAAGTGATTTTCCTAAATCGTTAATATCACTTGAACTATATGTATGTAAATTATTAACATTATTTACTTTTTTAATTGTAACAAATAATTCTATATTATTATTTGTATCATTTTCATCAAATTGACATGCATCCATATAAACATCATTAGTATTCATAAAATTACTAATATAATCATATGAAATGCCTAACTCATCTAATTCATCATTTCCTTGAATATTATCTCTTGTAAAAACATACCAAGTAGAATCATCAACATTTATTGAAAGATCTTTAAGTGAATATGATTGTGCAAATACATTTAAGGGTAATATAAAAATTGAAATTAATAATAAATACAAATATTTTTTCATTAGCAACCTCCTGCTCTTAATCCTTTACTAATAGCGGCCTCTTTATTGTAAGCCCAATAAGAATAATCACCATTTACTTTTTGCATCATACAATCATATGAATAATAATTTCCAAATCCTTCAATTTGAAAAACAATATTATCATCGAAAAAATCCAATTTATTACTAACATAATATACTGAATTAGTACCAATTACACTGAATAAATTACTATGTATTTCCTCGTTTTCAGATTCTAAATTATTATTTTTTTTCACAAGAGATTTATTTTCCTTTTTTAATGAAGATAATTCATTATTATAATAAATAATACTTCCAACTAATGAAATAGCAAAAACAATTGTGAGTGTTATAAATAAGATATTGAGCTTTGCTTTTGGCTTTCTTTCTTTTTTCGTACTATTTACTTCTTTTTCGATTTCACTTATTTTTATTTTTTTTGCCATAATACTCACACTTCCTTATGTTTACATTATATCACGAAAATTCGACATTTTTCCAATTTAGTGGATAATTAATAAAAAAATATGTTATAATGAGTATGTAATTAAGATTTATCTCAGTTACATTTGTAGTAAAATGTTTCTCAAACGAGATACACAATTGCTCCAATTGAATACAACTTACGAACCTATTATGGTGTCGTAAGTTTTTTAATGTCTAAAATCTAACCCACTGTTAGCTTGGAAGACATATATAAATGTTCTCTTTCTAGGAAGGAGGACATTTTTTAATGCTTAATTTTAAAACAATAGAAACATTAAAACCTAATTCAGCTATTATTGATATTATTAAATGCTATGACTATAAAACAAAAAATGGTAAAGTTAAAATTCTTGAGAACACAAATTTAAAGTTTATTGAACCTACTGAATATTTAATATTATCTCCTATAAAAATCACTATTTATGAGTACAAAATTAATGAAATATCTAATAAACAATTTTATGTAAAAGAACATAATGAAAAATATACATTGCAAGAAATATGCAAAATTTTGAAGAAATTGTAATTTTACACTTAACTTTTTGCTTATAAAGTGCCAAACAAGTGAGAGGATAACTTCTCTCAAATATAAAAAGAAAGGAGATGATTTCGTGAGATGTGGAGTTTATGTTAGAGTTTCAACTGACGACCAAAAAGATAATGGCTATTCTATTGATTCACAACTTAGAATGATTAAAGAATATTGTGAAAAGAAAAACTATGACATTATTGATGTTTATAATGATGCCGGTCATTCAGGAAAAGATTTGATGAGACCAGAAATGCAAAGATTATTAAAAGACATTAAATCAAAGAAAATTGATAAATTAGTCGCTATTAAAGTAGATAGACTTACAAGAAGTAATTATGATGGATTTTGGCTACTTAATTATTTAGAAAAACATGATGTTAAATTAGAACTAATCCTTGAACCATTTGATGTAAGCACTGCTAATGGTGAAATGATTTATGGAATGAATTTAGTGTTTGGTCAAAGAGAAAGAAAAGAAATTGGAGCAAGAACTAAAAGAGCTATGGAAGAAATGGCTATGGAACATATCCACCCTAGTAAAGCACCTTATGGATATACAAGAAACAAAGAAACAGGTCATTTAGAAATTGAACCTATTGAAGCTGAAGTTGTTAAAGAAATATTTGAGTTATGTAAAGAAAGACATTCAACAAGAAATATTGCTACTATTGTGAAAGACAATAATGCATATCTAAAACAAGGCAAATGGAAAGCTGATAGAGTTTATAAAATATTAACTAATTCTATTTATATTGGAATATTTGAATATGGCAAATATAAAAGAAAACCTGAAGATATATTAAAAGTTGAAAATTACTGTGAACCAATTATTGATTTAAAGACTTGGAATATTACTAGAAAGAATTTAGAGAAGAATAAACACCCTAATTATGGAGAACATATACATTTATTTACTTCACTAATTAAATGTCCTGAATGTGGTAATATTTTATCTTCTACTATTTCTTATAAATATAGTGGAACACCAAACAAAAAAGAATATTACCATTTAACTTGTAAGAATGTTAATTGTAAAGCAAAAGGTCTTCATTATAGTTCTGATAAGATTGAAAAGAAATTAGGTAGAGTTTTAAATGAACTAACTAGATATATGTATGATATGAATAATGAAATAATTATATCAAATTCAACTAAATCAAAAGACATAAGTGATATTGATAAAGCAATAGAAAAACTAAAAATTCAAGAAAAGAAGTTAGTAGATTTATACCTATCATCAAACTTAAATGTAGATGCTATCAACCATAAAAACGAAGTTATCAAAAAAGAAATTGAGAAATTAAATAAGAAAAAACAATTACTAGATCCTAATGATGACTTCAAAGAATATACAGTGGAACTACTTAAAAAACTTGATTACAAAAAAGAAGAAGATTATTTGTTATTTAATAAACTTGGCTTTTCCTTTATATGGGATAGCTTAAATCGTAAAGCAAAAAGAGATATATTAAATAAACTTGTATCACAAATAGAAATTACAAGAGATAAAAACTACAACATTGAAATCAAAAATATTAAGTTTACTGATGAATTTATATCTAGAAGTTGCAAAGAGTATTTAGAATATCTAAATGATATTTTAAAAAACAATAATATTGGTATTAAATATCAAGGGTTAATAACTACTGATGAACTTAATGATTATTCTAAAAACTACTATGTATTATCACTTCAGAAGTTAGAAAAGAATGAATATTCAAATGATGAAAGAAAGATATTACTTACACTAGCATCAGAACATTTTTATTATGATGGTATTATACATTGCCCTTTGTATAGCAATGAAACTATTATAGACCAAGTAATGCTGATACCTAAAACTGAAATATGTTAAAGAAAGGACTTACTAATTATGAAATTGTTAAATAAAAATAATATTATTAAAAATCAGGTTAATACAATAGAACAATATAAAGTTTTAAACTACTTAAAAGATACTTTTAATACTGATGCTATTGCTATTTATTTAGTTGATAGATATACAATTAAAGTCATAGATACAAATAATGATATTGGCTATTTTAAATACAATAATAAAACTAAAAATATAGATTTTATAGATAACTATAATAAAAGTAAAGAAATGGAGAGATGAAAAAATGAAAAAAATTATTACAAAGGATAAAACTAAAAATCTTAACAAATATGGATTATTAAAACTTAACTATCTGAAAAAGAATAATAAAGTTTTATATCAAAGACTAATTATTGAGGACAAACTAAATACTTTTCTTTTTTCAGTCGGTAAAGAAGCAGAAGAAAAAGTAAAATTCTTAATAAATGAACTTGCTGAAAAAGATAAAGATTTAAATGAGAATTTAAAAGAAGAAAACCAATTATTGTGGGTACAAAAGATGAATAATTATAAAAATATTGCAGAAGAAATTGTATTAAAAGAACTTATATTTAATGAAAAAGTGTGAGGACAAATAGAATAAAATTGTCTTAGCCAGCACTGCAAATGTACTCCTAACATTTGCCTAATCTATGGGACAAGTCCCAAACCCTAAAAATTATAGAAAGGATGAAAAAATGAGAAAAAGAAATATAAAAATTAATGTATTTATAAACGAAGAAGAACAAATTAGATTTAAAAATAAAGTTAAAAAATTAGGATTATCTCAATCATCATATATTAGAAAAATTATAAATGAAGATATGGATAATGTTATTCATAAAGATGAGATTACACCCATTTTAGAACACTTAAATATTCTTACTCACGATTTAATAAGAGCTAGAAACTTTATGATTATGAATAGAATTCACAATGGTGAAGAACTATTAGAAAAAGTACTTACCAAAATAAGAACTCTACAAAGTGTCCTAGATAAAGAGCAATACTAATACACAAGTACTGCTCTTTTATGTAAAAAGACTAGTTATATTTCAAACTAGTCTCATTGATAAATTATAATTTATTAATTATTACAATCTCCTTCGGTATATTCCATAGAATAATCACCAATTAATATATTTTTATCATTTTTAGTAGTATTACATACTATCATAGTTATATCTTTATTTTTAGATTTGTAAATTTTTGTTCCTCCATCTTTCAGTGTGGCTTTTAACTCTAATTTATCAGTAATATGTTTTATACCATCATCAAGTGTTTGAAATGCAGTTGAAAGATAAGTTTTCAAAGTAATATCTTTATCTTGATCTTTAATATAAAGCTCTCCAATATTTCCTGCCAAATAAATTGTACGATCATTAGTAGTATAATAATCATTAAATCTAATATCATTATGATTTTCAAGTTTTGTTATATAAAAATCAAAATCGTTAATCTCAATATTTGTTGTTCCTACCTGTGCCGGATAACTTTCATTAATCATACCCCTATAAGTAATTTTTACTTTATCACCAACTTTACAGGAATTAAAACCATCAACATATTCAATTCTAAATTTATCACTAGAATTATATTCTTCTTCATTTTCGTTGGGGCGAACAATCATAGATTGTTCTTCACACTCTGTTATAGTTCCTGTAAAAGTATGAGTATCATCTGAATTATTTTGTTTTGTCTTTCCACAACCAGTAATTCCTAGCACCATAGCTCCACATACTAAAATAGCAAATAGTGTCTTTTTCATAATCAATCCTCTTTACAAACTAATTACCTTTAGTCTTTTACTTCTACATATAATTATATCATAAAAATTGACATTTTAAATATAAAAAATTGTTATTTAATGAAAAGTAATGTATAATTATACATAGAAAGAGAGCGAGTTCGTAAGATGTATTTAAACCGCTCCAATAAGTTAATTAATGCTCATCATGAGCAGATCAATAAATAACCTCACTATTCAAAAAGAATTAGTGAGGTTTTATTATTAATTAGTCGCAACTTGAAAGGTAGTGATAAATTTACATTAACGAACACATCTATTGTAATTTTATATTTTTAAATTCATCTTAAAATAAATATATTGAAATCAGGGAGCGAAAAGAATTTAGTGGAAAGAAACAGAAAAAAGTTGATAATTGTAATATTATTAATTGTTACCTCCAAAATTCTGGTAATAGAAACTCAGATTCGTCAAACATCATTAATGATAAAAATCAAAGATATTATATTGGTCACATTAAAGCTAACTATTAAATTGTTTAATAAAAATTTTACAAGACAATTAATTGTTTTTTGTTTTATATAACTTTGAAAAATATCCGTTTTTATTTAATAACTCATTGTATTTTCCGGCTTCCTTTATTTTTCCGTCAAGTAATACATAAATATTATCTACTTCTTTTATCGTTTCTAAACGATGAGCAATAATTATTATAGTCTTATCTTTTAAGTGAGTTACAATGTTTTTCATAACATCTTTTTCGGTTATGTTATCCATTGCACTAGTTGCTTCGTCTAATATTATTATTTTGGAATTATCAAAAAACAATCTAGCTAATGCAACCCTTTGTCTTTCACCGCCAGACATACGAATCCCTTTTTCTCCAAGTTCTGTTTCTAATCCCTTTTCTAATTTTTTATAAAATTTATCTAAACAAGCATACTTCAATACTTTTATTATTTCATCATCAGAAATGTTTTTGTCAAAAATTAAATTTTCTTTTAATGTTCCATCAAATATCGGAGCTTCTTGAGAAACATATGTTACATGATCATAATAACTATTTAAATTTAAATCACATAATGATTTATCATCAATTAAAATATCACCTTCATTGTACTTGATTAACCCCATTATTAACTTAATAATTGTCGATTTTCCTGAACCACTTTCTCCGACTAAGGCAACAGAAGTGTTTTTATTAATTATTAACGATAAATTATTAATTACTTCTTTTCTGTCATTGTAAGAAAATGATATGTTTTTAAATTCGATCTTTCCATCTACATAATTTAAAATTTTATTAGAATTTAACGCTTTATCATCTTTAGTATCCAAAAAATCTATGTATTGATTAACTGTTACTTTATTTAATTTATAATCAACATATTCTACATTGAAAATTGCAATAGGTTCATATGCTTTTTCAAGCAATAATAATACAGTTACTACTGCACCTACAGATAAATTCGATTTTAAAACAGCATATCCAAGCACTAATATTTGTAAAACGTTAACTAATAACCCAAATATTGTGAAAAATAACTCGTGAGTTAATTTTATTTTTGTTTTTCCATTAACAATGTTTTTGATGCCTTTTTTCGTTATAGATATTTCGGTATCGTATTTCTTATTTGTTCTAAAAACTACTAGTTCCATAAAACCACGAACTAAGTGTTTATTTAAAAATTCTTGATTAAACAAGATACTTTCTTTTAATTTGTACAACTTTTTGAGTATTATATTAGATATTACTATTACAATAATATAACCAAAAAGAATAAAAACAAACAATTCCTTTTTAACATTAAATATAAATATCACACTGAAAATTGCTGTCGGCAACAGCCACCTTAAAATTTTCAACCAAAAATCCATCATAATATCTCTTGAAGCAGAAGAACCATCTTCTACCTTTTGAGTTAAACGACCAGTACCTATTTTTTGATATTCTAAATAATCAATAGTAGTCATCTTTTTCAGAGATTGTAATTTAAAATCTAAATACAATTTATTTTTTACTTGTTGTTCAGGATAATTTTCTATATAACCAAGTATTGTTGAAGTTATTAACAAAACTCCATATATGATTAATGGTTTTAAAGTTAATGTATTATATTGAAAGGCATCTAATATTTTTTGATAATAAGTAATGCTATACAAGCTTAAAAAATTTATTAAAATCCCAACTAAAACATAAAAAGTTATCATTTTTAAATTGTTTTTAATTACTTCTTTGAATAATTTCATTTTTCCTCCAATACACATCTTTATTTTTTTGTGAGTTTTTTAATAAAAAAAGAACCTCCTTCCATGAATATAAGCAAAAACCAGTCACAAAAGATTGTGTATGATTATTTGCCATTCATGTAAGAGGTTTTCAACACTTAACATTATTCAGACTATTAAGTCTTCAATTTCTTCGTTAGTAACACGCGAATGGACGAATTGAATTACTACGCGCTCAGTATAGCACAATTGAATTATAAAATCAATTTTCATATTACAAAGTCAAGTTTTTTAATATCCTAATTTTCTAATATCTTTATCAAGACTACGCGAATTATCAATTGCGGTTATTGCATAGATCACTGTATTATCTAAATATGCAAATACAAAGTATTGTTCTTTTGTTTTAATATTTGTCCTAGCATATTTATTATCTTTATTTTCTTTTGCTGAAACGATTTTTTCTTTATCTTCTTCAAAAAACACTTGAAAAACCTTATAAAATTCCTTTGATTTTTCTATATCATCAAAGACAATAAATTCCATAATTGTTTTTTTGTCATCACTAGAAAAAATATGCATACTTTTAATTTCGATATTTTGTCTTATTTGATCTTTTGTTACATCGATAGAAGTATATTTTATTTTATCGGCTTTTTTAGAAAATTCTTCTAGCGTAGGAGCGTTACGACCACACCCAACCATTACTAATGATGCTATCATTAATATTACTATCTTTTTCATAATTTCACATCCATTACTATTATAATCTGGATCTATTTTTAAAACAACTTTATTTATAGATTTTTTAATCTAAAATGTGTTATATTGTTCTTAGGAGTTTTATTATGAGAGATATATTTATTAAACAAATACCCAATATGTTTACTGTAGTAAGAATTATTTTTGTATTTATAGCTTTCTTTTTAATAATTAATGGTTATTATACTTTTGGTACTATTATAATTGTTTTTGCTTCAATAACAGACTTTTTAGATGGCTATTTAGCTAAAATTTTAAATGCTCAGAGTGTATTAGGCGCTAAATTAGATCAAATAGCTGATAAATTATTTGAAATACTAATAAGTATTTCTATAATTATTGCTGGAAACTATTATTTAATCGGAACATTAATTTTAGAGATTTTGTTTTCTGGTTTAATAGTTTATAAAAGTATTAAGTTAAAGCATTGGGCCGTTTCGACTAAAGCTGGAAAAATAAAAACTACCCTTTTATTTTTATCTATAATATTTGGATTGTTATATATAATGCATCCAACTATGTATCAAATGTTTTTGATTTTCTGGATTATTGCTACACTTTTCCAGTTGTTTGCAAATATAAAAATAATTTTAGAATATAATAAAGAAAAGCATAGTATTGAAAAAATAAAAATTATAGAACAATAAAAAAGTTATTAAGACATTTCTCTTAATAACTTTTTTTCATCCCATATTTCTATATTTAATGCTATTGCTTTTTCATATTTACTACCTGGATCTTGTCCTACAATAACAATATCTGTCTTCTTACTAACTGTTCCACTAACTTCTCCACCTGAATTTTCTATTATTTTCTTTAATTCTTCCCTAGATTTTGATTCTAATGTTCCGGTTAGTACAATTTTTTTATTTTTAAATATTTCGTATGTTTCTGATACTTCAATAATATATTTAGGATTAATTCCTTGTTTTATTAATTTTTCTATTTCTTTTTTATTATCTTCATTATTAAAAAAACTTATAATACTTTGAGCTAGAACTGGACCTATATCATTTGTATTTAATAATTCCTCTTCTGATATATTCATTATTGAGTATATGTCCTTGTATTTTTGAGCTAGAATTTTTGCACTTTTAATACCTATTCCTTTAATACCTAAGGCAAATAATAGTTTCTCTAAGGAATTATTTTTACTATTTTCAATGGAATTAAGTAAATTATTAATACTTTTCTCTCCAAATCCTTCTAAAGTTACTAGCATATCTTTGTGATCTTTTAAATTGTATATATCAGAAAATTTAGTTATTAAATCTTGGTTGTAAAAGTCTTCAATTATTCTTTCACCTAGTCCTTCAATATTCATCGCATTACGGCTTACAAAATGAATCAAACCTTCAATGTTTCTCGCTGGACAACTATCATTTGGACATAAATAATCAATTTGACTTGCTGAAAGTATCAACTTTGTATGACATATCGGACAAATATCGATCATTACCACTGTTTTTTCCTTGCCAGTTCTTCTTTCAATAACAGGACCAAGTACTTCCGGTATTACATCTCCTGCTTTTTGCAAATATACATAATCGCCTATTTTTAAGTCCAATTTTTCAATATAGTCCATATTATGAAGCGTGGCTCTTTGAATTGTACTACCAGCTATTTTAGTAGGATTTAGTACAGCATTAGGAGTTATTTGACCAGTTCTTCCGACCGTAAAAATTACATTATCTAATTTTGTAATAACTTTTAATGCAGGAAACTTATAAGCAGTTGCCCATTTGGGATATTTATTTGTATAACCCAATACATTTTGATTATCCAATTCATTAATTTTAATAACAATTCCATCTATTTCATATGGTAATGTTTCTCTTTGTTCTGACCAATAATTAATATATTCTATTACTTCTTCAATATTATTTAGTACTTTTTTATTTGGATTGGTTTTTATGCCTAAAGCTTCTAATTCTGTTAAATTGTCTTTTTGATTATTTTTTAATGGACTAACAACATGATATAAAAAAACATCTAATTGTCTTTGTTTGGTTATAGAACTATCTAGTTGCCTTACACTACCAGCAGCAGCATTTCTTGGATTTTGAAATAGTGCTAATCCTTCTCTTTTTCTTTCCATGTTTAGTTTTTCGAAATTATCTTTTGCCATAAAGATTTCTCCACGAACTTCTAAATCAATGGCTGCATTTAATTTCAATGGAACTGTTTTGATAGTTTTAACGTTGTGTGTAATATCTTCTCCAACTTCTCCATCCCCTCTTGTTGCAGCTGAGATTAGTATACCCTTTTCATACTTTAAAGAAACTCCTAGACCATCAATTTTTAATTCGCATATATACTGATAATTATTAATTTCCCTTTTTATTCTTTCATCAAATGTTCTTATTTCATCTTCATTAAAAACATTTGATAAGCTCATCATACTAACTGAATGAGTTATTTTTTTTAAGTCCCCACTTATTTTTGCACCTATTCTTTGAGTTGGGCTATCGCTTTGTTTATATTCTGGATATTTATTTTCTAATTCAATTAATTCATGAATATAACTATCAAATTCTTGATCTGTTAATGTAGGATTATCTAAAATATAATATTCATAATTAGCTTTGTTTAGCTTTTCAACCAACCATTTAATTCTTTCCTCCATCAGTTCACCTTCTTTATACTTTTATGATTTTTCAATAGTTTTTTTATTCCTAGTTTAAATGCAATTGAAACCAATTCTCCATCAGTACTAATAACTGTGCCTAAACCATATGTAGCATGTTCAATAATATCTCCTTTTTTTAGTTCTACTTCTTCTTCATGATACATCTCTTCATAGTCTATTTCTTCTGTTAGTTTTTCCTTACTTTCAATTAATTCTTTTTCGATTTCTTTAATAAATCTACTAGGAGAATTTATTTGTTCTTTTCCATATAATAGTCTTCTTTTAGCATTTGTTAAATATAGTATTTCTTTAGCTCTAGTTATTCCTACATAACATAGTCTTCTTTCTTCTTCTAATTCTTCTTTATCATCAATAACATTATAGTTAGGGAATATACCTTCTTCCATACCTATAATAAACACTATCGGAAATTCTAAACCTTTAGCTGAGTGAAGGGTCATTAAAGTTAGAGCATTTGACTCTTCTTTTCTTTCGGCTATATCACTTACTAAAGTGATACTCTCTAAAAAATCATTTAAATTAACAGAGCCAGTTTGCTCTTCAAAAGCATAACTAATGCTTTTAAACTCCATTAAATTTTCAATCCTGATTTCTGCTTCTAAAGTATGTTCTTTTTCTAATTCCTTTACTATCCCTGATTCCTCTAGTACTAATTCAATTAATTCAGTTAAGGATAAGCTTTCACTTTTTTTTCTTAAATCTTCTATTAATTTTTTAAATTCTAACTCCTTAGTACTACTTAGAGCATCGAATAATAATATGTTTTTTTCTCTAGCAATATCTTCTAATTTAGATATAGATACATCTCCAATACCTCTTTTTGGGACATTAATTACTCTTCTTAAACTAATTTCATCGGCAGGATTATCAATTAGTCTTAAGTAACTAATCAAGTCCTTTATTTCTTTTCGACTATAAAAATAAAAACTACCCACTATTTTAAATGGAATGTTCTTCTTCAATAATTCTTCTTCAAACAATCTTGATTGAGCATTAGCGCGATATAATACAGCAATATCCTCTAAAAGATAGCCATCTTGAATTAAATTACTTATCTCTTCTAAAACTATTGTAACTTCATGTTTTCCATCATAACTTCTTAAGTATTTAATTTTAAATCCATCACCTTTATTACTCCATAGATTTTTTTCTTTTCTTTTTTGATTATTTTTAATTACTGAGTTAGCTGCTTTTAAAATTGTATTTGTACTACGATAATTTTGTTCTAAAATTATTACTTCAGCATCAGAATAATCTTTTTCAAAATTTAATATATTCATATAATTAGCTTGCCTAAAAGCATAAATAGACTGATCAGAATCCCCAACTACAAATAAATTTCTATACTTACTAGCAAGTAATTTAGTAAACTTATATTGAACCATATTAGTATCTTGATATTCATCTATTAAAATATATTTAAATCTTTCTTGGTACTTTTCTAATACTTCTTTATCATCTAAAAATAAATTTACTGGTAATAATAATAAATCATCAAAATCAACTGAGTTATTATTGTGTAATATTTCACGATATTTTTTGTAAATTTCAATTACTTTTCTTTCAACTGGAGTATTTAATAATTTAATTAATTCTCCATCGTCTAACATTTCATTTTTTATAAAACTTATTTTATTTCTAATAAAATATGGACTTATTTGTTTTGAATCGATATTCATATCTTTCAATATTCTTTTTATTATTGTTAATGAATCATCACTATCTATTATAGAAAAGTTTGATGTCAAACCAAGTTTTGTTACATTTTCTCTTATTATTCTTACTCCTAATGAATGAAAAGTACTTATAAATGTTTGGTGATCATCTATAAGCATATCCACTCTTGTTTTCATTTCCTTAGCAGCTTTATTTGTAAAAGTAATTGCTAATATATTATATGAATCTATCCCTTGATCAATTAAATATGCGATTCTAGTTGTTAAAACTCTAGTCTTACCAGAACCAGCTCCTGCCATAACTAACGATGGTCCAGAACCATGTTTTATCGCCTTGATTTGCTCATCATTTAAATTGTATAAATAGTCCATAATTACCTCGTTTTTCTCTATTTATTATACCATATTTTGTAGTGCTTTATAGCAAAGAAAAAAACATATATTATTAATCATATTTATGAAATATTTATTTTTTTACTAATATATTGTCAAAAATCACAAAATAAAAAGCAAAGAAATTATTCTTTACTTTTTTTGCTTTTATTTGGTTTTTCTTTTTTTAATTGTTTCCTACATAAAATATGGGTTATTGCTAATACAATTGTAACTAAGAAAATGATTGCAATCATTTCAATAAATACAATTACGACATCTGAACTAAGTCTTTCTGCTGTCAATATTATTACTATTGTAAAAGCAATATTCCAAACACTAAATCCAATCAATGAACTAATCCCATAAATAGGTTTTTCTTTTTGGGATAAATACATCTGAATAACTACTAAAATAAATAGCAACGCTGCTAAGACAACATACTGCATTTTTTAATTCTCCCACAAATTATTTGGATATTCTCCATTATCAACTAATTTTTTTACTTCGTCTATTACCATTTCTTTGTCTTCTTGATAAGTCATTCCTAACCATTTTGCATCAGTTTTTCTCACCTGAACATTTTTTTCGTTATTTGAAATTAATTTTTCAACTAATTCTGGAATTAAAAATTCTGATGTTACTAAGTCTTCACTTGTTCTAAAAAAATTAACAAATTCTCGTTCTAGTATTGGAAATAAGTCTGGAGTAAAACCAAACATATTCATAGATACTAAATTATCGTCATTAATAGTAAATTCTTCTTTACCACTTAATGGTTTAGCCGTAATTATTCCATTTACTTTCTCAACTGAACTCTCAATAATATTCTTTAAATAGCCATTTTCAGCATTACAAACGCCTCTTTTAGCTGGTCCATACATACTAAGTGTATTACCCACTAAATAAGCTATACAAGTCCATTCATTATTAGAATTATTATTTAAAAAGTCTGCTGCTTTTAAATATGCATCTCTTCCATAGAAATCATCTGCATTAATAACTGCAAATGGTTCATGAACATGATTCTTAGCGCTTAATATTGCATGTCCAGTTCCCCAAGGTTTAACTCTTTCTTCAGGTGTAGTAAAATCAAGTGGAATATCTTCCATTTTTTGAAATACATATTCAACAGGGATCTTATCATCAATTCTAGCCCCTATTGTTTCTTTAAATACATCAAAATTTTCTTCTTTAATTATAAATACAACTTTTGTAAAACCCGCTTTAATCGCATCGTATATAGAATAATCGATTAAAAACTCTCCGTTTGGTCCTATTGGTTCGATTTGTTTTAATCCTCCAAATCGGCTACCCATTCCTGCAGCCATAATTAATAATGTTTTATTCATACTTTCCTCCTAATTTTTCTCAAAATATTCTCGATACCAGATTATATAGCAATATATAGTCCATACTTTTTTATAATTATCTTTTTTACCTTTATATTGCTCATCTAGTAGTTTGTTTATTTGTTTTATATTGAAGAATTTTTTTGCTATTTTACCATTAAACATTCTTTTAATTTCATTATGTATATCATCATCTTTCATCCACTCTCTTAATGGTACTGGGAAACCTAATTTTTTCTTGCTATAGGCCTCTGTTGGAATATATCTTTTAGCGGCATCTCTTAATGCAACTTTAGTATTTTCTTTATTTACTTTTGCAGAAAAAGGTAATTCCCTTGCTAATTTAAATACTTCAATATCGGTAAACGGTAACCTCCCTTCTATTGAAGACGCCATTGTCATCTTATCGGCTTTTTGTAAGATATCTTTAATTAACCAAAAATGAATATCTATTGCTTGCATCTTGATAACATCTGATTGATTTGATTGCTCATCATATACATGTTTGGTAATTTCTTTGTTTTTAATTATATTGTCTTTTTTTAGTAATACTTTTTTTCTTTCTTTTTCGCTAAATACTTTGGTTACTCCAATATAATTATCTTCTAGTTTTTGTCCTCTTCTAACTAAAAAGTTAATTCCTCTTACTTCTGGAAGAAGTGAAGCAAAGAAACCAATTGTTCTTCTAATGAAATATGGTATTTTATTATATGTCGCATAATCTACTGATTCACGATAATAATTATATCCTCCAAAAAATTCATCTGCTCCTTCACCTGATAATACCACTTTTACATCCTCACTTGCAAGTTTGGAAACAAAATAAAGCGCTATTGCGGCAGGATCTGCTAGAGGTTCATCCAAATGATAAATGATTTTTGGTACTTCTTGAAAATATTCTTTTTTATCAATTAAGTATGTTTTATTTTCTATTTTTAAGGCATCAGCTAATTCCTTGGCATGATTTGTTTCATCATATTTATCCAAATTATAACTAACTGTATATGTTTTATTAGGTTTTGCTAATGAAACAATATATGATGAATCAACTCCACTACTTAAAAACGATCCTACTTCAACATCGCTTATTAAATGTTTTTTTACTGACTCTTTCATTGTTTTATCAATATCATCTACTATTTTTTTATAATTTTTTTCTTTTTCATCAAATTCGATTTTAAAATAACGATTTATTTGTAGATTACCATCTCTAAATCGAAAAAATCTACCTGGTTCTAATTTTTTAACACCTTTAAAAAATGTATCTTCTGTTGGTGAGTAATTAAATGATAAATAACTAGGCAATATATTTTCATTTAACTCCTTTTTAAAGTTAGGATGATCTAAAAATGCTTTTATTTCAGAGGCAAACATAAAGGCTTTTTCACTTTGATAATAGTAAAATGGTTTTATACCAAAATGATCTCTTGCTCCAAATAATTCTTTTAATTTAGAATCATATATGACAAAAGTAAACATTCCTCTTAACATAGATAACATCTTTTCACCATATAATTCATACATTGCTAATAATACTTCTGTATCACTTTTTGTCTTAAATTTATATCCTTTTTTTTCTAGATCTTTTTTTAATTCTAAATAATTATATATTTCTCCATTAAAAACAATAGTATATCTTTTATCATTATTAACCATTGGTTGAGATCCACCTTTTAAGTCTAATATTGATAATCTGACATGACCTAATGCAAAATCATGATCAATAAATGTGCCTTCACCATCTGGTCCACGATGTTTAATTCTATTCATCATTTTTTGTAATTCTTTTTGC
>CAYTSC010000005.1:0-3756 GCA_964440475.1 uncultured Muribaculaceae bacterium | reverse complement strand
TTTTCTATGAATTTCTGTTAACTTTCTCCCTTTATTCTTTTTGCTTATTTTTTCCCTGACTAACAAATCCAACTATTCCACACATTTATTTCACCCGAATCTTTCCATAGTAGTCTTTTTCAATAATAGACTTACTCATATTAACCCTATTTCTGACAATAGAACTTATATTTTGGATATATTCTTCTTTATTTTCTAATTTTTCACTGGGAACAAATTCTCTTTTATTAGTAAAATATTTACCTTTATCTGTAATCCAACTTCTATTTTCAAAAAAGACTAAACCAGGTTCTGTACTAAGTATATCTTTTCCCATAAATAATCTTGAATCATATTTTAATCCAAATAAATTATATACTGTTGGTATAACATCTAATTGTCCTGATACCTTTTCAATTACTTTTTTCTCTGTTTGATTATTCCAAATGATTAGTGTATTACGATTTTTTTCAATTACACTATCTCGTTCATAAGTAGATATTTCATTGATATCATTTAGTGGAAGAAAGTATGGATAATGGTCTGCAACAATTACAATTACTGTATCATCCAATACGCCTTTTTCTTCTAATTTTTGAATTAAGGAACCCATAGCTAAATCCAAGTCTATATTATATGCTAAATATACTTTAGCAGCAGTTGAATAAGGTAATTTTTTAACTTTACTATAATTTTTTCTTGCTAAATACGATGTTGTTGATGTATAAGGTGAATGACCACTATTGGTCATATAATATGTCATAAATGGTCCTTTATCGGCATAATCATCAACGGTTGCATTAATCATATCTTCATCACTTCTTGGCCAAGGATTACAATCCATTCTTTTTTCTAAACCATTTCTACATGCTAAATAGTTATCAAAACCAATCATTTTTAAATACATATGTCGAGATTGAAACCAATAGTTATGATTGTGAAATGCAAATGTATTATAATTGCTTTCCTTAAATATATTTGCTAAACCATATGGCATCTTAATAGCGGCTTTTTTCCATCTACTATCTAACATGCTTTTCTCAGCAAACAGACTAGTTAAAGCCTGAAATTCTCCACCAATAGTACTTAGATTTACTGGAGTATAAAAATTTTTAAATACAAAGCTTTCGTTGGCCATTTTATATAAAGTCGGAGTTAATTCCTTATCTACAGCGATATCACTTAAGCTTTCTGCCACCACATATATTAAATTTTTACCCTTATATAAACCAGTATATTCATTTTGTAAGGTTCCATGGTCTAAAGCAAAATAATCATTCATGTCTTTAATACGGCTATCTTCTGTTTGATTCATTAAAGAAAAATCAATATTCAATTTATTAGGTTTGTATACCACTTCAGATTCATCATCTATTTTTTCTGTTTTTTTAGAACTACTTATGTTATCAGGAATAATTATTTTTTCTTCAAAGCCAAAGAAACTTCTATAAATATCAATATCCGATGACAAAGCAATTCCCAATTTCTCTACTGCCAATGAATAGTTATTTTCTTTGAAAAATAGAGATCTCGCTTCTTTATTAACAATAATTGTAAGAAGGGACACAACAAAAGCAATGACTATAATACCTAATCTCTTTATTGTTTTTTCTTTTGGACATTTATTTAAATTAAGTTTGTTATTTTTATGCATTAATATTGTAAATGCAATTGGTAATAAAATAAGAAAAAATAAAATGCTATTTTTTATTATTACTTCTGTTGCAATATTTGCAAATTCAAATACTTGATTTGCTAAAATAAGATGAGATACTGAAAAATATGTATCTAAAATTATTTTAAAGAACAACGCAATTCCGTACCATAAACACAATAAAAAAACATATACATACAATAATTTTATATTAATATCTTCCTTAAATATTTTTGTTATAAAAGAATAAACTAAAGCAATAGGAATAAGAGAAACAATCATGATAATTGTTCCCAAATTAAAGATATTACCAAAATTAAAGATAGACAATTTATATAAAAATTCTAAATATAATAAAATAAGAAAAAAATGCCAAAATAAATTAAACTTTCTTATTTTCATAATATCACCTCTTCCATTATAACAAATCACTCTTTACTTTCATCTGTTTTTTCTTTTTTTTGTTTGTTTTTTATTCTAATTTGTGTTTGTTCGCTGTTGTGATTTAAGCTTATTCCCATAACTAAAATAAAAGATAACATATAAATCCAAATCATTAAAATAACAATGCTTGCTAAACCACCATAAAATATATGATATCTAGCAACATTTTTAGCATAATATGTATAAATATATGTTACTACTGACCACATAAATGAAGTGAACATTGCACCCTTATTAACTGTTGAACTGGGTATTTTTTTATCAGGTGCCATTGTATAAATTATTTTTATCAAAATAAATATTAAAAACCACGTAATGGGAATTTTCACATATGGGAAAACTGTTTTGATAGTAGTTATTATACTATCATTTGGTATTAGTGTATTTAACCAACTTAAAATAGTACTACCAAAGACCGGTATTATTAATAATAATAAAAATAGCATAACAATAAAAAATGTCATTATTAATGCTTTTACTCTTCTTCTTATAAAATGATCATCATCAATTTCATAGATTCTATTTGAAGATAAAATAATTGCATGAGCGCCATTTGAAGCAATAAAGTATCCAATAGCAATTACTGATAAAAATTGAAAATCTAGTGGTCGAGTACTTTCGACAACTGGTACAAAAAGATTTGCAGCTTCCATTGAAAAACCAGATGATATAAACTCAACTATTATATCAACAGAAAGTCCTAATAATGAGGCTATATAACCTAATAATGAAATTGTTGGTACTAAAGACAATACTAAAAAGTATGATAAATGACCTGGCAATACTCTTATTTCAGGCATCTTAATAAGTAAAGTCAATCTCCAAAAATAATACTTAATTTTCTTTATCATCTTTTGCTCCATTAGTTTTATTTGTTCTCATATCCAATGTCGCTTCATTAATTGCATCATCCATCAGTTTTAAATCATCTTCAATAACACTATATCCTAAAGCCGCTCCATAACCATGTGGTAACTCTCTGAATGTTCTATATAATTTATGTATGTAATTTGATAATTGTTTTTCATCATGTCCAACTAAATAAATTAAAAATTCATTTCCATCAGTTCTTATTATTTCCGAATCTTCTAACTGAGTTTTAATCAATATATTTGCCGCTTGTTGAATTAGGTTATCGCCTTCAGCATGACCAAATGTATCGTTAATATATTTAACATTATTTAAATCAACTATGACAATTGTTTGAGGATAAATAGTGTTTTGATTCCATTTTTCTATATTTTCAGTTAAATAATTACGATTTTTTAAATTTGTTAAATAATCATAATATTTCATTTTATCATCTTTTTTTATCTTTTTAGAAATTCTAATTTTATTTTTATATTTGAAAAATAAAATTAGAATTAATCCCGTTGAAACACTTATATAAATAACGTATTTAATAATGGTACTAAAAATAGAGTTTGTATTTAAAACATAATCATATTTTTCTAAACCTGTCGCTTTAATTAAATCACCATCTACAAATCGAATATAATTTTTAAATAAACGATTAAACGTTGAATCTAAATTACTTTTAAAAATAAGTTCTTGACCCAATACTTCGCCTTTATATTTTGTAACCATGTTTTTCAATTTACGATTATTATGATAATTGAATGTAACTGAATCGACAATTATCACATTATCTTTTTTAGCTAAGCTAAATAAGTCATTAT
>CAYTSC010000004.1:16989-25057 GCA_964440475.1 uncultured Muribaculaceae bacterium | reverse complement strand
CCGGAAGTTGCATTTTATGACTTAGAAGATTTAATGGATATGGAAGAAGATATGTTAAAATTTATTGTTAAATATGTAATGGATCTTTGTTTAGATGAACTACAGTTTTGTGATAATTTTTTCGAGCCTGGTTTAGTAACGAGATTAAACAAACTATTAACAAGTCAATTTCATAGAATAGATCATAAAGATGTTGTAGATATTTTAAATGCATCTGGTAAAACATGGGAGTTTAAACCGACTTATTTAGATGATATTTCTAAAGAACATGAAAGATATATTACTGAATATTTTGATGGACCAGTATTTATTAAAAACTGGCCAAAGGATATAAAGGCATACTATATGAAATTAAACGATGATAATGAAACAGTTGCTGCAGTTGACTTACAAGTTCCTGGAGCAGGCGAATTAATTGGTGGTTCTCAAAGAGAAGATGATTTAGATAAATTAATAAAAAGAATGGAAGAAATGGGTCTTGATTATAAACAAATAGATTGGTATTTAGATTTAAGAAGATATGGTGGCTGTGTCCACTCAGGATTTGGTATGGGTTTTGATAGATTGATTATGTATTTAACTGGTGTTGAAAATATTCGTGATGTCATTCCATATCCAAGAACTCCAAGGCATAGTAAATATTAGAGGATAATTATGGGAAGAGCATATGAGGTAAGAAAAGCGTCTATTCAAAAAACAGGCGCGATTAAAGCTAAGACTTATTCACTATTTGCTAAAGAAATTTATTTAGCAGCAAAGGGAAATCCCGATCCGGATATTAATTCGAATTTAAAAAGAATTATTGAAAAAGCAAAGAAAAATCAAGTTCCTAATGATATAATTGATCGCGCTATTAAAAAAGCTAAAGGACCTGATAATGAAGATTATCAAACAGTATTTTACGAAGGATTTGGTCCTGGATCATCTACAATAATTGTTAAGTGTTTGACTGATAATATTAATAGAACAATCGCGCATATCAGAGCGCCCTTTAATAAAGTTGATGCTAAATTAGGAGTGACAAACTCTGTATCATATAACTATGATCATTTAGCTATCATTTCCTTTAAAACAAATGAAAGTGAAAAAGTTTTGGATTTATTAATTGAAAATAATTTAGATATTTTTGATTTTGAAGAAGAAAATGGTTATTTAACTATAAGTGTTAATCCAACCATTGGTCATACATTAAAGGATGTAATTGAAAAAACATTTCCAAATGTTGATTTTGAAGTTGATGAAGTAGGGCTTTATCCAAAAAATCAAGTTACATTAGATGAAGAAGACTTAGAGAAATTTAAAAAATTATATGAATTATTAGATGAAGTTGAAGATGTAAGTGAAATATATCATAATGTATTAACTGATTTATCATAAGAACTTCACAAATATATCTTATTATTTGAATGGTGATTGATATGAAAGTTTTAGTAGTTGATGATGAGAAACTTATTAGAGAAGTAATTAAAGAGTATTGTAATTACGAAGGTTTTTTGTGTGAAGAAGCGTCTGATGGTACAGAGGCAATAGAGTTAGTTAAAAATAATGATTATGATGTGATGGTTTTAGATATAATGATGCCTAAATTAGATGGTTTTCGTACATGTAAAGAAATAAAAAACATTAAAGATATACCGACTATTATGTTATCTGCAAGGACAGATGAATATGATAAATTACATGGTTTTGATTTAGGAATAGATGATTATTTAACTAAACCATTTAGCCCTAAGGAATTAATTGCAAGAATAAAAGTTGTAGCAAATAGAAGAGGAAATACGAATGTTTCTAAATATAAGTTTGGAACATTAGAAATAGATGATTTAGCGCATACTGTATTAGTTGATAATAAAAAAATCGACTTAACTCCAAAAGAGTATGATTTACTTTTGTATTTAGTTCAAAATGAAAATATAGCTTTATCTAGAGAACAATTGTTATCAAAAGTTTGGGGATATGACTTCTTTGGAGATGATCGAACAATCGATACTCATATTAAAACATTAAGAAATAGTTTAAAAGAAAATAGAAAATATATTGTTACTGTAAGAGGAATGGGGTATAAGTTTGAAAACGAGAAGGAAAGTTAGTTTAAATTTTACTACTTTGAAGTATCTGATATTATTTTCAGTTACTCTTCTTTTTATTTTGTGGTTTTTTCAAACATATTATTTATCATATTTTTATGAACAATATAAAATCAACAATTTAAATACAATGCTAAAATATATAGAAAATAATGAAGTAGATTATTTAACTAATCTTGAATCAAAATCATATGAATACGGTTTATGTGTTGAAGTATTAAATGAGAATGAGGGAACAGTATATAATGCAATGTATAAAGGATGTTTATTAAGACCAGGTAAAGAAAATAACCGAGTGATAAGAATAAAAAATTCATTATATAATAGTGAAGAAAAGATATCTAAATTAACTTTGCTTGCCCCTGAATATGATATTAGAAGTATTTTATATGGAGTGAGAATGAATGATGGTAATTATTTGTTTTTAAATACGACATTAGAGAATATAGAATCAACTAGTCAACTATTACAAGGGCAGTTAAAGTATATTACTTTAGGTGTATTACTTTTATCTTTATTAATTGCATATTTCCTATCAAGGCAGATAACTAAACCAATAATTAATATTACGAATAAAGCAAAAAAAATGGGCGCTGGTAATTTTGATATTCAATTTGAAAAAAATAATATTAAAGAACTGGATGAATTATCAGAAACATTAAATAATGCAAATAGTGAACTAAGACAAACTGATGAATTAAGAAGAGATTTAATGGCAAATGTTTCTCATGATTTAAAAACTCCATTAACAATGATTAAAGCATATGCAGAAATGATTAAAGACATATCTCATGATGATTCTAAAAAAAGAGAAGAACATTTAAATATAATTATCAATGAATCGGAAAGATTAAATATATTGGTAAATGACATATTAGAATTATCTAAGATGAGAAGTAAAAAAGATGAATTAGAAATAAAAGAGTTTGATCTTGTAAAAGAAATAAACAATATAATACATAGCTATTCGATCATAAAAGAGACATTAGAATATGAATTTATAGTAAATGCTCCAAATAAGTGTATTGTTAAAGGAGATGTTAAAAAAATCAATCAAGTTGTTTATAACTTGATAAATAATGCTGTTAACTACACAGGGAAAGATAATAAAGTCTTTATTAATGTGGATGAAGATAAAAATAAAGTAAGAGTTAGTATTAAAGACACGGGTAAAGGAATTAAAAAAGAAGATCTAAACAATATTTGGAATCGCTATTATAAAAGTGATAAAAATCATCAGAGAAATGTTGTGGGAACAGGTTTGGGATTGGCTATAGTTAAAGAAATATTGGAATCACATAAATTTGAATATGGAATTAATACTAAAAAAAATAGAGGAACAGAGTTTTACTTTATTATTGCTAAAAAGAAATAAAATGATATAATAACAACTCACTAGGGGGTTATTATGGATAAAAATGATTATTATTTACATGCATTTAGTCATGGTCCTATAAGAGGGGACTTATTGTGGATAGATGAGATGTTACCCAGGTTGTTATCGATTTTGGAATTTGGATTATTATCGAGGAGTTTATTAAACGAAAAAGGCATAAGTGTTTATTTGGGTCCACCAAATTGGAATGATTCGAATTATGTTTCTGTTACACATATTGGTCATTCATCGGATTTAATTACAAAAACAAATAATGATTTTTGGGAATTTTCTTATAATTGTCCAGCATTATTAATTAGTAAAGAAATAGAAGATTATTTAGAATTTAGAACAAATGGTAAAAAAATGCTTAATGAAGAACATATAAAAGATATTATTACTCCTGAGTTTATATGTGGTTTAAGACTTCCTTTTGTATTTCAATTAGCTAGTCCATATTTTTCTTCATCAGAAATAATGGAAATAAAAGCTCAACAAATTTATCGAATAATAAATAATAATGGATATGATATCCCGATATATACTGAAGAAGATTTAAGAGAAGTACCGAAAACTTTAAATTATAAAAAAATTTCATAATAAAACTTTCAAAAATCCTTCACTAAGTTTTCACAACCAATGAGTATGATGGAATTAGTAAAGGAGAGATGCTATATAATATGTAAAAATAAAGTTTTATAAAATTAGTTCATAAAACATATAATAACTCAAACTCACTAATAGGGCCTTAGGCCCTTTTCTTTTTGAATAATAAGCGTGCTTATAATTGTAATTTGGATAAAAATAAGGTATATTTATTATGTAAGAATAGAAGAGGTGGAGTATGAATTGCCCAAATTGTAATCAAGAATTAAAAAGTAACGCTAAATTTTGTAAGAATTGTGGAACTCAGATAGGGGAAGTTCAAGGCCCAAAAGTTGTTACATCTAAAAAAAGTATAGTTAAAACAATATTGTTGTTAGTTTTCTTGTTTTTAACAGTAGCACAGGCAGCATTTTTGTTTATGTATTTCACTTTGGACAAGAAAGAAAAACCAACTAAAAATAATGATTCAACACCAATTGTAGAGCAAACAAATCCGAGTTTAAACTTCAATGATATGAAATTAAATTTAGATAAAAAAATTAAGTATGAGATATACAAAGGCAAATTAGTGTTAGAAAAACCAAGTGAATGGAATGCCGTTGTATCGCCAATTGGTACTGCATATAGTTTTGCTAAAAGTAATCTAGAAGGTCAAAAAAACACAATTCAAGCATATAAATATTTAGTTGAAACAAATGAAACGAAAATGATAAATGGTAAAGAAAGAATAGTTTTTGAAATATTAAATAATGCTCAAAGTGGTTTAATTATTTATGATCAATTACCAGGAGATAAGATATTATTAATAGAAGTTTATTATGAAGGAGACAAAGAAGTGGTATTAACAGAAGTATTGAATATCTTTGATAATGCAACTCCATATGAAGAAATAAATGCATATAAAGATAGTCAAATGCTTTCAACGAGAATGGCTCGTTAATTTAGGGGGAGAAATATGATTTTATTTATTAAGGGATTAATAATTGGATGTGCTGCCATCTTGCCAGGAGTAAGTGGTGGTACTTTAGCAATGACGTTGGGTATCTATGAAAAACTAATTAATATAGCAAGTAACTTTTTTTCTAATTTTAAAGAAAATATCAAGTTTTTATTGCCGATTATTATTGGTGGATTAACTGGAATATTTTTACTTAGTAATGTAATGAAAGTTGCTTTAGAAAAATATGAAGTTGCAACAATACTATTTATGTTAGGACTTCTTTTAGGAGGAGTTCCTGCTTTATTAAAAAAAGTTAAAAAGAAAACATTAACTTCAAAAAATATAATTATTTTAATAATATCATTTGCAGTTGTTGCTTCTTTATTATTTTTTAAAGAATCTGGTACACCCGTATCATTTGAAGCGTTAGGTATTTTAGATTATGGTTTATTATTTTTGGTTGGAATTTTAGCCGCAGCTACATTAGTCATACCTGGTATAAGTGGTTCTTTATTATTGATGATAATTGGTTATTATAAACCTATTATTGCTGTTATTTCTTCATTTTTAAAGTTTGAAAATTTCAGTCAAAACGTATTAATTCTAAGTTCTTTTGGTTTGGGTATTTTAACTGGAATAATTTTAATGGCTAAACTGATTAACTATTTTTTAAATAAATATCCAACGGAAACATACTATTCCATATATGGAGTAATTGCTGCATCAATATTGGGTATTTTAATGCCCCTGCCAAATGGACTAGCAGTATTATTAATATTTGTTGGGGCTGCTATTGCATATAAATTAGGAGATTAATATGAGAAATGTAGGCACAGTTGTAAGGGGAATTAGAACTCCAATAATAAAAGAAAATGACAATCTTGTTCAAATAGTTGTTGATTCGATAATTAATGCAAGTGAAAGCGAAAACTTTGCAATAAGAGATAAAGATATTATTGGTATAACAGAAGCCGTAGTAGGTATAACTGAGGGTAATTATGCGACAATTGATCAAATTGCTGAAGATGTAAGAAATAAATATCCAAGTGGAGAAATCGGCATTGTGTTTCCAACCCCAGTAAGTAGAAATAGATATGCTCCAATACTAAAAGGAATAGCAAGAGCATCTAAAAAAATATATATGTTAATGAGATATCCAGATGATGAGGTTGGCAATTGTTTATTTGACCCGTTATTATTAGAAAAATACAATATAAATCCAGGAATAGATGTTATTAATGAAAGTGACTATATTAAAATGTTTGGTCAAGAAAAACACATATTTACTGGGGTTAATTATATTGAATACTTTAGAGATTTAGTTAAATCTGAAGATTGTGAAATAGAATTTGTTTTTAGCAATAACCCGAATGAAATATTAAAATATACTAAAAATATTTTAATATCAAGTGTTCATGAAAGAAATAAAATAAAAAAAGAATTAGTTGCTTTTTCGGATATTATATATGGTTTAGATGACTTAATGAATAAAAGTATTCAAGGAAGTGGCTATAACTCTAAATATGGTTTATTAGGTTCTAACAAATCTACAGAAGAAAAAATAAAATTATTTCCAGAGCATGGAGATAAACTGGTTTTAGATGTTCAAACGGAAATTAAAAAAAAGACAGGCAAAGTTGTAGAAGTTTTAATTTATGGCGATGGAGCATTTAAAGACCCAGTTGGTCATATTTGGGAATTGGCAGATCCGGTAGTGAGTCCTGCATTTACTGATGGACTAATTGGTACACCCAATGAAATAAAATTAAAATACTTATCTGATAATAAATACAATAATTTAAAAGGTGAACAATTAAAAAATGCTATAATAGAAGAAATAAAAAGCAAAGGAGAAGATTTATTGGGTCAAGAAGTATCTTTGGGTACAACTCCAAGACAATTGACCGATTTAATAGGCTCTTTATGTGATTTAACAAGTGGCAGCGGGGATAAAGGTACTCCAGTTATATATATTCAGGGATACTTTGATAATTACGCTGATTAGGAGGTATAATCATGGATAATAGTGTACAAATAGGATTGTTTTTTGATCAGAATTATTTATTTGATCCAATAATAATTGCTAGTAAATTAAAAACTAAAATACCAGAATTAGAAAATGGGACTACGTTACCAATTGATGAAAAAAGTAATAATCCAGTTATTATTTTTGAAAAATCAAAAGTCATTAGATTAGTAATGTCTTTTAATCATATGATGGTTACGTTATTAAATGATGATGATAAATTTTCAGAGAAGATAGTAAAGTCAATAATGGATATATTAAAAAAAGAAAATATTAAAGTTTCTAGAGTTGGTTATATTATAAATAAAGTTTTAGGAGATAAAGAAGCCCAATTGTTTAGAAATAATGCCTTTGATCACTCTGAGTTAATTAACTCAGATGAATTTCAATTATCTTATTATAAACTTGATAAAATGAATGAAATGAATATAAATTGCTGGAAAAGATATTTTACTGAATATGAAAACTTTATTGTTTCGTTTGATATAAACACTGTAAAAGAAGAACGACATAATGTTAATTATAAATTTATTTTAAATTTTATAGAAGATTGTCATGAATATATAGAAAATAATCAAATAGTTAACGTCTTATAAAAGTGAAAAATGTATAAAGGATAACTTTAATAGTATCCTTTTTTTTATTTTGATTGCTTTGCTAATATGCCTTCTGTATGCTATAATAGTTGCTAGAATGGAGAAGATATAATGCAAGTTAAAACTAGCTTTAAGATAATTGCCAATCACTATAAAAAATTAGTGGAAATGACCAATAAACGTTTGTTTGTTGGAATAATAAATGAATGGATACTAGATAACTATTATTTGATTTTGGAACAGAAACCCAAAGTTAAAGAGTTTTATAAAGCGAAAAAAGGATATCAGTATTTAACTAAAAACATCGATATGTACAATGTAGTGGATAATCTTTTAAAGGAACATAACTATAAGGTTAATCAAAATATGATTGTCGAGGGATTAAACAAATATCAAGAAGAGAATAATTATGTCTTTTTATATCAAGAACTATCAATG
>CAYTSC010000004.1:5852-16979 GCA_964440475.1 uncultured Muribaculaceae bacterium | reverse complement strand
ATGGTACCAATACTTATTACTATTATTTTAATTAATAGAATTAGTGACATCTGTGAACACGAAAGAATTAAGATTAAAGAAAAGGAAGAAGCAGATAAGTTAATTTCTGATATTAAGGAAAATATTTCTCGTGAAGATTTTTCTTTGGGTGATTATTTAACTATCGATGAAAATATCTCTAACAGTTTTATTATTTATTTTAATGAACAATTAAAAGAATTGGGAGATTATAGTGCAGTTGTATTTAAAGAGTTAAATGAAAAATTAAGTAAAGTTAATTTAGCTTTAAGGGACATTATACACAATGAACATATTAACAATGCCGGTTTAGGAGTTTTTACAACTAATGCTTTTTATACAGTTAAAAATGCCGAGTTAATACAAACAACAAAAATATTTGATCAAGTTAGTAAAATTGAAGCAGTATTACAAAAAGATGAATATTATAATAAAATGGATGATGCATCAAAAGGTTATTATCGTAATTTGGTAATAAAGGAAGCTAAAAAAGAAAAGATGCCTTGCTTAGAATATGCAAAAAGTTTAGTTGAAGCTGAGGGTCACATTGGTGAATATCTTTTTGAACCGATTAATAGTGATAAAAGAGCGCGCTGGTATTTATTTGGTGTCATTGCATTAACATCATTAATTAGTTATTTTTTAAGTAAATATTTTATCAATTATCGTATCATTGGTTTTATTGTATTATTAATACCAGTAAGTGAAATAGTGATTGTTTGGTTAAATAGATTTTTAATGAAGTTTTTCAAACCAAAGCCATTGATGAAAATGGATTTTTCTAAAGGAATACCTAATGGTGAAAAAACAATGGTAGTCGTACCTACATTGATAAAAGATGCGAAAAAGGTAAATTCTGTTTTTGATAACTTAGAAAGATATTATTTGTCAAACAAGACAAATAATATATATTTTGCTTTATTAGGTGATTGTTCAATGGAAGATACTGAGTCAATTGAAATAGATGAATCAGTAGCAGAAGCTGGTCGCAAAAGAGCGGAAGAATTAAATAAAAAATATAAGAGAAAAATGTTTTATTTTGTCTATAGACGTCGATTCTATCAAGAGGGAGAAGGCGCATGGTTAGGATTTGAAAGAAAAAGAGGAGCATTGATGCATTTCAATGATCTTATTTTAGGTAACTTAACTAAAGAAGAGCAAAAAGAATATTTTGTTACGCATACATTTGAGAAGTTTAAAGAAAAAATTAAATATGTTATTACTTTAGATGTAGATACTCAATTGATTATGAATAGTGCTCAAAATTTAGTCGCAGCAATGGCCCACCCAGTTAATAAACCTATTTTAAATGAAGAAGGTACACAAGTAATAAGCGGATATGCATTAATGCAACCAAAAATAACTGTTGATATCGATTCTACTAATCAGTCATTATTTACACAAATATATGGTGGAGTTGGTGGATTTGACCCATATAATACAATTACACCTAATTTTTATCAAGATGTGTTTGGTGAAGGAAGTTTTATTGGTAAAGGTATATATGATTTAGAAGTATTTCAAAGTATTTTAAAAGATAAGTTTCCTAATAACTTAATTTTAAGTCATGACTTAATTGAAGGAAACTTTATCAGAGCGGCAAACATAACAGATGTCGAACTGGTAGATGATTTCCCATCAAAATATTTAAATGACGCAACAAGAAGATCAAGATGGGCTCGTGGTGATATGCAAATAATAGGTTGGATATTTCCGTGGGTTAGAAATTTACATGATGAAAAAATAAAAAACACTATATCCCTTATTGCTAAATGGAAGATATTTGATAATATTCGTCGTGGATTATTAAATTTATTTTTAACATTAATTTTATTATATGCTTTCGTTGCTGGAGTTGTACATCCGGGCTGGTGGTTATTATTTACATTATTTGTTGTTTCAATGCCAACTATTTTCTATTTTATTGAAAGATTGAAGATTAGAAAAAAACAAGGAGTTACAGTAAAGTACTATAATGTATTAGCTTATGGTGGAAAAGCATTGTGGTTAAGAAATGCAATGGAATTTAGTAGTATTCCATTTAACGCTCAACTATATGTAACATCTTTTATTAAAGCTTTATATCGTATGTTTGTTTCTAAAAAAAGATTACTTAATTGGATAACTGCAGAGGAAGCTGAAAAAACAGTTAAATCGAATTTATCTAATGTCCTAAAAAGATTTGGTATTAATTATGTTTTAGGAATATTAGTAATTGGATTTAGTTTATTATTAAATGAATATTATTATACCGCTATTGGTTTAACAGTCTTTTTAGTATTAAGTCCATTGTTAGCATATTCAATGAGTAAAGATATGAATGAAGTAACTAAACATGAAACAAGTAAATCAAATGAAAAATATATTTTAGATATAGCAAAACGTACTTGGAAATATTTTGCTGATAAGATAACAAAAGAAAATAACTATTTAGTTCCAGATAATTATCAATTAAATAGACAAAATAAAGATGATTATAAAACTTCACCAACAAATATTGGTCTTTCTTTAGTTTCTGTTGTTTCGGCTGCTGAATTAGATTTCATTACTTTAGGTGAAGCTAGTAAAATGATTGAAAATGTCATAAGCACAATTACAAAGTTAAAGAAATGGAATGGTCACTTATACAATTGGTATAATGTTGAAACCTTAGAGGTTATGCATCCTAACTTTGTATCTTCAGTTGACAGTGGAAACTTTATTGTTAGTTTAGTTGTAGCAAAAGAATTTATTCGTAAAAATAGTTTAAATGATAAATTAGTTACAAAAATAGAAAAAATAATTGCAAATACTAATTTTAAAGAGCTATATACAGAAGAAGATGTTTTTAGTGTAGGATTCAATGATGAAGAAGAAAGGTTGTTACCATATTGTTATAATAAATTTGCATCAGAAGCAAGATTGATGAGTTATGTAGCGATCGCTAAAGGAGACGTTCCTTCTCATCACTGGTTTCAGTTAGATAAAACCCTAACTGTTCATAACGATCAAAAAGGGTTATTATCTTGGACAGGAACAGCTTTTGAATACTTTATGCCATTAATTTATATGAGGACTTATTCTAATACATTAATTGATGAGAGTTATCACTTTTCATATTCAGTTCAAAAAGATTTTATTAAAGAAATTAATCGTAAATTACCTTGGGGAATATCAGAGTCTGCTTATAATGAATTAGATGATGCCCAAAATTATAAATACAAAGCTTTTGGTATACCATATTTAAGGTTAAAAGAGGAACCATTAACGAGAATAGTTATTTCACCATACTCTTCTGTTTTAGCTATTACGAAATTCCCAACAGAAGTTATTAATAACATGAAAAAATTTAAGCACCTTGGTTTAGAAGGTGAATACGGATTTTATGAGGCATATGATGTTGATGATGAGGTTCCGGTTTATGCATACTTTGCTCATCACCAAGGAATGATCTTGAGTAGTTTAACTAACTTCTTAAAGGGCAATATTATTCAAGAATATTTTATGAATGAAGTTAATAGCAAAACATTTGAAATATTAAATAAAGAAAAAGTTCAAATTAAACCAGCAATTAACTTAAAAACAATGCGTTATAAAAAATATACTTATGCTAAAGAAGAATTTGCTAGTGATATGCGTGTATTTAAGCATATTTCCACAGTGCCAGAAATATCTGTTTTATCTAATGCTAAGTATAGTGTTATTCTAAATGATCGTGGAAATGGTTTTAGTCGATATCGAACAATTCAATTAAATAGATACAGAAAAATAACAGAACAAGATTATGGTGCTTTCTTATATATTAAAGACTTAGATACTAATGACACTTGGTCTAATACATATGCACCTATGAATATTAAACCAGATAAGTATGAGGTTGTATTTAACCTAGATAGAATTAAATATTTAAGATCAGATCATGGCATTATGACGACTACAGAAGTTGTAGTTGCTAAGATGGAACATGCAGAAATTAGAAAAATAACATTTAGAAATTCGAGCAAAAAGACTCGACGTTTAGAACTAACTACTTATTTAGAACCGATTATTTGTGATAATAACGATGATATAGCGCATAGAGCTTATAATAATATGTTTATTCGAAGTGAATATGATTCAGAAACTAATTCATTGATTATGCGTAGAAAATCCAAGGCTTCTTCAAGTACATATTACTTGATTAATAGACTACTAATTGAAGGTGTGGAAACTCCATATCAATATGAAACTGATCGTGTTAAATTTATTGGTCGTGGTAACAACGCTACTAATCCACAAGCTTTGAAAAAGAAGTTAACTAATTATGTAGGAACAGCTTTAGATCCAATAATGAGTTTAAGAAACCAAATTACTATTGAAAAAGGTAAAGAAAAAACCATTTATTATATTATTGGTTTTGGTAAATCAAAAGAACAAGTAATGAATATTGTTAATACATATAATAGCAAAGCAGTTATTAATGATCGTGCATTTGAAGTTGCAACAATAATGGCAAATGTTACAAATAAAGCAGTTGATATAACCGGTAGTGATATGAAGATGTATAATACATTATTAAATTATCTATATCAGACTAGTAAGATTTTCGTTAACGATGAAAGAACTGAATTATTAAGTAAAAATAGTTTAGGACATAAAACATTGTGGAAATTTGGTATGTCTGGAGATCGACCTATTATATTTGTTGATATTAAGAGTTTATCTAATTTGAGTTTGGTTAAAGAACTATTAAGAGCATTTGAATATTATAAAAGTAAATCTATATTTGTTGATTTAGTATTCTTAAATGCAGTTGATAAAGCAGAAGCAAAAATAATATCAGAACAAATAGAAATAGAAAAATATCATATGTATGCAATAAATAGCTTCCATAAAATTCCAGGTAATATTTATGTTGTTGAAAGAGAAGAAGTTACTGAAGGTGAATATAATTTACTGAGTATGGCAGCAAGATTAAGAGTGGTAACTGATAAGTATAATTCACTAAATCAATACTTAGAAGAATTACAAAAAACAAATACTATTTTCGATTTAGAGCCAGTTGTTATACGTAATTCAGCGCCTGTATTATATGATGAAAAAGACATTAAATATTATAATGGTTATGGTGGTTTTATTAATGATGGTAAAGAATATATAATAACTAATAAAAACACACCTACAATCTGGACAAATGTCATAGCTAATGAGAGATTTGGTACAATATTAACTAATAATAACTGCGGATTTACTTATGCATTAAATAGCCGTGAATTTAAATTGACTTCATGGACTAATGATACATTGTTAAATGACTTATCAGAAAGCGTTAAGATAAATAAAAGTAATATTAACTATGATGTAGTTAGACATGGATTTGGTTATAGTATATTTGAAGCAGTAGTTGATGATTTAGAAATTGAATACACAACATTTGTATCTAAAGATGAAATGGTTAAATTTTATAAATATAAAATTAAAAATACTGATACAGGAAAAAGAAAAGTAGAACTAGATTTTTGGATTAATCCAACCCTAGGGGTAAGTGAAGATAAAACAAGTCGTCATATACTGAGTAATTATGATGAAAAAAATAGTTTTGTATCTTTAAGAAATGTTTATCATGAAGGATTTAATAATATAAATGTCTTCTTAACAGCTACAAAAAAACTAGATGGTTGCAAAATCAATCAAATATTATTTAAAGAAATAGAAGCAAGTATTGATCTAAAACCAGGAGAAGAAAAAGAAATAGCTTTTGTAATGGGATGTTCTGATGGTACAGACTTAGTATCTGTTGCAAAGAAGTATCAAGATATAAATAAAGTTAATGAAGAATTATATCGCTCTAAGGGATTCTGGACAGCGAAATTAGGTGTTATTAAAGTTAATACACCAGAAGAAAGCTTTAATTACATGTTAAATGGTTGGTTACAGTATCAAGCATTATCTTCAAGATTGTATGCTAGAGCAGGTTATTATCAAGTTGGTGGAGCATATGGATTTAGAGATCAATTACAAGATTCAATGAACTTAATCAATGTCCATCCAGACATTGCTAGAAAACAAATAATTATAAATGCATCACATCAATTTGAACAAGGAGATGTTCTACACTGGTGGCACATATATAATAAATTAGGATTAAGATCTAGATATAAAGATGATTATCTGTGGATGATTTATGCAACGAGTGAATATATTAAAATTACTGGTGATTACAGTATTTTAGATGAACAAGTTCCATTTGTTGAAGGACCTGAATTAAAAGATGATGAAATGGATAGAGGAATGGAATTTAATTATTCTTCAAATACTTCAAGTCTATTTGTTCACTTAGAAAAAGCATTGGCTAAATCGATGAATGAACTTGGAGAAAATGGTGTTCCATTAATGGGTGGTGGAGACTGGAATGATGGTATGAATGCAATCGGTAAGAAAGGTAAGGGAACTAGCGTTTGGTTAGGATTCTTCTTACATATGATGATTGATAAATTTATGGAATTTACTAAAGTTCACTATCCAAAAGAAAATTTGAAAAAATATGAAAAATTTAATGAAACATTAGTAAAGTCATTACATGAAAATACTTGGGATGGAGACTATTATTTAAGAGCTTTCTTTGATAATGGAGATAAGGTTGGTTCTAAAGATAATGATGAATGCAGTATTGATTTATTATCACAAAGTTATTCTATACTTTCTGGAGTAGCGACAAAAGATCAAATTAAGACAATATTAAAATCAGTTGAAAAGAAATTAGTAGATAAAAATCATAAGATAGTTAAACTATTAACCCCTGCATTTGCTAATAACAAAGAGAATCCAGGATATATTATGGATTATCCAAAAGGTATTAGAGAAAATGGAGGGCAATATACACATGCCGTTGCTTGGTATGTTATGGCATTAATAAAAGCTAAAGAAATAGATAAAGCTTTTGAAATTTTCCAATTAGTTAATCCAATTAATCATACATTAACAAAAGAAGATACCGATAATTATCAAACTGAACCATATGTAATAGCGGCTGACGTTTATAGCAATTCGGATTATGCTGGCAAAGGTGGTTGGACTTGGTATACAGGAAGTGCAGCTTGGTTTTATAAAGTTGGTATAGTTGATATATTAGGATTTGATAAAATTGGAGATAAATTATATATTAGACCTAATGTTCCGAATAAGTGGAATGAATATAGTTTAGAATATCAGTATATGGATACAAAATACTATATAAGTGTTATTCGTGATAAAAAGAAAACAGGTATAACTATAAATAACAAAAAGATAAAAACGGATTATATTCCACTTAAGAATGATAAAAAAGAATATAAAGTTAAGGTCTATATAGGTGAATAATATGATTAAGTATGATTTTAAAACATATAATAAATTATTTATTCAAGATAATTCTAAAGAGTTAAGTAAAATTAAAAAAATATTTGATAACCCAACTAAGATGATGGATTGGTATGATTTAGATAATGTTATAAGCAAAGAAGAATTAGATAAATTAATAACAACTTCAGAAACTATAAGAAAAAATTATGATGTATTGGTAGTTATTGGAATAGGTGGTTCGTACTTAGGGGCAAAGGCTATAATAGATGCTTTTGCTCCATACTTCACCAAATCTAAACCAGAAATAATATTTGCTGGTAATTCTTTGTCTGCAAGTTATCATCATGAATTAATTGAATACTTAAAAGATAAAAACTATTTAATAAACATTGTATCTAAATCAGGTGGAACTCTTGAACCGAGTTTAGTGTTTGAGTTATTAATAAAAGAATTAAAAAATAAATACAAAGATAATTATCATGAAAGGGTAATTATTACTACAGATCCAGATAAAGGAAATTTAAGAGAATTAGCAAATAAAAACAACTATCAATCATTTACTATTCCATCGGATATAGGAGGCAGGTTCTCTGTTTTAACTGCAGCAGGATTGCTTCCAATTGCTGTATCTGGTATTGATGTTAGAAAACTATTAAAAGGCGCTAGAGGCTGTGATAAAGATGTTTGCTACGAATATGCTAATATTCGACATCAATTATACATACAAGGACACGTATTAGAGTCATATACAGTTTATGAGCCTAAATTATTGTATTTTACAGAATGGCTAAAACAATTATTTGCTGAAAGTCAAGGTAAAGACTATAAGGGAATAATGCCAATATCAGCGGTGAATACAAGAGACTTGCATTCACTTGGTCAATATTATCAAGAAGGAAGTCGAATAATTTTTGAAACCGTTATTGGAATAGATTTTACTAAAGACTTATTAGCGGAAAACTATAAAAAAACATATGATCAAATTAATAATATTGCTTTAAAAAGTGTAGCGAAAGCACATCTAAAAGATAAAACGTATAGCAATATTATAAGTTTAGATACTATATCTGAAGAAAATATAGGAGAACTTATATATTTCTTTGAACTAGCCGCGGCTATAGGGGGATATTTATTAAAAATAAACCCATTTAATCAACCAGGTGTAGCTAAGTATAAAGAAATTATTAATCAAGAATTGGAGGGATAATATGATTGATCCAGTTATTTTTCGTGCTTATGATCTAAGAGGTATATACCCAGAACAAATAAATGAGGAAACAGCATATTTATTAGGACAAAGTTTTGGGACTTATGTCCAAAGAAATGGTACAAAAGAAGTTTTAGTCGCTTATGATAATAGAGTATCATCACCTATTTTAGAAAGTAGATTAGTTTCGGGATTAATAAGTACAGGGGTAAACGTTATTCGTTTAGGAATATCTACAACACCAATGTTTTACTTTGCTAGAGTTAATCTAAACAAATGGGCAGGTATAATGATAACAGCAAGTCATAATCCAAAGGAGTATAATGGTTTTAAAATATCATTTACTAATGTAGGAAATGCTGCTGGTGAAGAAATAGTGGACTTTAAAAATTTCACTTTGGAAGGAAACTTTATTACTGGAAATGGTTCGATCAGTGAATATAATATAGTTTCTGAATATGTTGATTTAATAACTAAAAATTTACATATAGGAGAAAGAAAAGTAAAAGTTGTAATAGACTGTGGTAATGGAACCTGTTCAGTATATTTAAGAAAAATATTAGAAAAATTACCAATAGAATATTACTTATTATATTGTGATAGTGATGGGACGTTTCCTAATCATCATCCTGATCCTTCTGTTTCAGAAAACCTAGTTGACTTACAAAAAAAAGTAGTAGAATTAGGTTATGATTTGGGAATTGCTTTAGACGCTGATGGAGATAGAGTAAGAGCTATTGATGAAAAAGGCGATATTATTGACTCTGATATTTTAATGATTATTTTCTATCGTCATTTAAATAGTAATTTAAAAATAAGAAAAGCAATATTTGATGTTAAATGTTCAAGAACCCTTATAGATGAATTAAAAAAATTAGATATTGAGGCTGTTATGTGGAGAACGGGTAATTCATATTTATATCGTAAATTTCATAAAGAAGGAGTAGACTTTGCTGCTGAGTATTCAGGACATGTATTCTTTGGAGATCGTTTCCATGGTATTGATGATGGTTTATACGCTGGTTTAAGGTTAGTGGAACTATTATCATTAACAGATAAAAACTTAAGTGAATTATATAATGATATTAATCATTACTATTCAACTGATGAAATAAAATTTGAAGCAACAGAAGAAACTAAATTTAAATTAGTTGAAGATATTAAAAACTATGCCTTAGATAAAGGTTATGATGTAATTGATATAGACGGAGTAAGAATAGAATTCCCTGATGGATGGGCTTTAATAAGGGCCTCTAATACTGGACCCAATCTAACAATAAGATTTGAATCAATAAATGAAAAAAGATTAAAAGAAATAGAAGAAGAATTTACTAATTTATTAAATAGTATAAAATAAATGAAAAGCATGAATAAATTAAATAAAGAAATAATTAGACGTGATAATTTAAATACATTTGCGAATGTTACTAAAAAAGTAAATGACTTTAAAGAAAAAGACAAATCAGCTAAGCTGATTTCTTTAGGTGTTGGAGATGTATCGAAGCCGATTATTAAAGTAGTAGTAGACGCTATGCATAAAGCAGTTGATGAACTAAGTGATATGAAAACTTTTAAAGGATATGGTTATTATTTTGGTCATGACTTTTTGAAAGAGAAAATATTATTACATGAATATGAAAAATTTAATTTTTCTTTAGAAGAAATATATATATCTAATGGTAGTAAAAGTGATGTAACGAATATTTTAGAATTATTTGATTCTAGTTGTAAAATATTAGTTACTGATCCAATGTATCCAGTTTATGAGTTGGGAGCAAAAGTGTTTGGTAAGAAAGTTTATAAGATAGACTTATCTGATTTAGATAATTTCATTCCTAAAATACCTAAAGAAAAATATGATTTAATTTATTTTTGTTCACCAAATAATCCTTTAGGAATAGCTTATGACTATAATACATTAAAACAATGGGTTGATTATGCAATAGAGAATGATTCGGTTATATTATATGATAATGTGTATCACTCATTTATAAGAAATAGTAATATTCCTAAGTCAATTTATGAGATAGAAAATGCTAAGAAGGTTGCTATTGAGTTTAGAAGTTTTTCAAAAAGAGCAAGTTTTACTGGAGTTAGATGTTCTTATTATGTAATTCCAAATGAAATAGAAATTAATATAAATAAAATATGGAAAGAAAGAACAATAAATAGATTTAATGGAGCAGGATATATTGCTCAAAGAGGTGCTGAAGCAACATATAGTATTGAAGCGACAGAAGTTTTAAAAAATAATATAAATGATTATTTAAATAATGCTAAAAACCTAAAAGAAACATTTGTTAAATATGGATTTAAAGTATGGGGTGGCGATGACTCTCCATTTCTTTGGGTAAAAACAAAAGATAATTTATCATCTTGGGAAATATTTTATATTTATTTAGAAAAAATGAATATAATAATTATTCCGGGTATTATATTTGGTTCCATTGGTGATGGGTATTTTAGAGTATCTGCATTGGGGGAAACAAGTATAATTAAAGAAGCGATAGAAAGAATAGAGGAATACTATGGAAAAGAAACTTAGTAAAGCTATTATTATAAGTTTAATATTTCTCATGGTCATCCCTCTTTATATTCTGAAA
>CAYTSC010000004.1:0-5842 GCA_964440475.1 uncultured Muribaculaceae bacterium | reverse complement strand
TATAAACGGCGTGCGGCTTTGGGATCGGAAGAAGGAATATTTGCGGGAATAGCTATTCCTAATTTTATGAATAGCATTTCATTTATAGGAAATATTTATATTAATTTGTTGAAGTTTATGATTATTCCTATTATTTCTACTACCATTTTAGTAGCAGTATATAAGTCGACTACTAATAAAAGTAAAATATTAGGAAAAACAATAAGTATATTTTTAGTAATGTTTATAACATCTTTTCTAATTACAACGATTATTGTACTGCTTTTAAATCCGGCAGCAAATTTCAAGTTTCAAGCTGCTGAGTGGACTGGAGGAGCACTTGGATTTAATCCGGGAGAAATATTAACTAATCTATTTCCTTCAAATTTAATTACGATGCTTCAAAATAATGCCATTTTTCCAACGATAATATTTTCTTCTTTGTGTGGTTTTGCTGCATCAAAGATAAAAAAAGGAAAAATAGTAATAGATTTTGTCGATACATTAAGGGAAATATTTAGTTTAATATTAGATTATATTATGTATTTAACTCCGATTGGTGTATTTTCTTTAATTGGTGTTACTATTGCTAATAATGGAATGTCTGTTATTGAATTAGGTGCAACATACATAGGTATTGCATACCTTTCTAGTTTAATTGTTGTATTAGTTGTTATGATTTTACCAGTTTGGATTTATGCTAAAATAAATCCTTTTGAATATATTAAAAAAACATACAAAGTTTGGTTAATTTCAGCATCAACTTGTTCTTCTACAGCGACACTTCCTTACACTATTAGAGTATGTAATAAAGAGTTTGGAGTCCCAGAAAGAATAACTAATATTGTTGTTCCATTAGGTTGTACTATTCATATGTGTGGTGGGGCAGTGTCATTTGCTCTTTTAGGACTTTTTACCGCGTCTTTATATGGTGTTCAAGTAACTGCAGGTGTATATTTATTGATGCTATTAAGTTCAACTCTAATTAATATGGCTGCACCAGGAATTCCTAATGGAGGAGTTGTAATTGGTGGAGCATATCTTCAAATGTTAGGTATGCCATTAACGTTCATTGGTTTTTATCGTGGAATATATAAGTTATTAGATATGGCTTATACTACACTAAATGTCACTGGAGACATAACAGCAAATATTTTAATTAATAGTTTTCAAAAAAAGCAATAAAGCTAGATTTTTTCATATATAAATGCCTTTTTATCTTTACAAGACTAAAACTCTCTGTTATAATTTTTACATATAGTAGGGAGTGTTTTAATTGGATAATATTATGACGCTAGTTAGTGAAATAAATAGCAGATTACGAGTTTTACAAAAAAACTATGAAAAAGTTCTAAAACAAAATGAAGATAAGATTAATGCAAATGTGGGTGAGATAGATATTCTTGGTCAAGATATTGATCAAATTTTTGCTGAAATAAAACATTGTGATGTGGAAGTTGAAAAGGTAAAAACAGACTTTGATGCGATTAAGGCTAATTTAGATGCTACAAGACCAGATACAACAGAATATGATTTAGTTGATCAAAATTTAGTAGATAAAATGCTTGAAGCAGCTGATCAAAGAAAAGATCAATATTTGGGTGAAATTACTCAAACAGTTGAGATGCTAAATGATAATTTAGACCAAGTTAGAACACGCATTAATGAACTAGGAACCGAAAATGATGCATTATTAGAAGCTAGTGAATTACTTGAAGGAAGTTATGAAACAATGATTTCTGAATTTAATGACATGTTGGGTGTTTTTTCAAAAGAAATTACAAAATTAGAAGACGCTGTTGAAAAAGATTTAAGTGTTAAAACTCCATTGACTAGAGAAGCAAGAAATTCAAATAAAGAAAAAACTAAAAAAAGTAAGAAAGAAGATATTCCTACAGTAAACGAAACAATATTTGATTTAAGCAAGGTATTAACTGAAAAAGAAAAGAAGCCGAAAGAAGACTATAGTCGTTTAGAAGAATTAGGATATTCGAAAGAAGAAATTAATGAATTAAAATTAGCTATTCCATATGACCAATATATAGAAATAATAAGTTATGCTGATGAATTTAATGTTAGTTTAGCTTCGATGAAACCATATTTTAACGATATTTTAGGTGTGAAGGATGTTACTAAAGAAAGTGAACCAATAGTTGATAACGCTACTGAAATAATTGACTTAACTCAACATTTTGAAGCTACTCCAGTTATTGCAGAAGCGCCAGTTATAGAAGAAACAGAGCCAACATTTATTCAAAGTGCAGATATAATCGATTTTGATAAACCATTTGGTTCAGATGAACAAGTTCTTGAACCAGAAATTGAAAAAGAAGTCGTTAAAGAGCGAGTTGAAGCATCAGAAGTAGTAACAATTGTTAAAGAAGATACTATTGATGAACCTATTTTGGAACCAGTAATTGAAACTACCGAACAACCAGCATCAGAAGAAATTGCTGTTGTTAAGCCAAGTGATGAATATCGCGATATTGAAAGAATTGGTCTTAATCTTCAACAACAACAAGAATTAAAAAGTAAAATGTCTAAAGATACATACATTCAACTAACAAATATTATTCAAAATCATGGAGTAGCTTTAGAAGATATTGTTCCATATTTTGAAGAGTTTAAAAATTTAAAAGAACCTCAAAAATTAGATGAAGTATTTAGTCTATTAAGAGGTGCTGATAAAAACAATGACAACTTTGATTTTTCAGCAATGTTAGGTGAAATATTAAATGCTGACCCAGCAATTGTACAAGATAATCTATTGCAGGCATATGCCGATGGTATAGATCCAAAAGGATTAGGAATTCAAGTGATAACTTCTAAATATTATGATAATATAAAACAATTAAATGAGGAAGGATTCAATACAGAATTATTGTTACAACAATTTCCAATGCGTATTGTTTCAATGCCAGCAGAAAGATTCATTCAAGAATTAAAAGGCCTTAGTTCAAACGAAGAACAAACTCTTAGCGAAGAATTAGATAAGGGAAGGGGACTTGCTGCATGATGTATTTAGAAACATTAGGATTTACTCCTGAACAAATTGAAGAAGTTACAAATAAATCTGGTGATTTTGTATTAAATAAGCTTGATGTTAAACAAAAACTAGTTCAAATGAATCTGTCTTTCTTAAGAGATTTAGGAGTAACTAATTTTAAAGAAATATTTATTGATTTCTCAGAATTTTTCTTACAAGAACCAACAATATTTAAAAATGTATTTCTAAAATATGATCGTGGAGATTTAATAGAAAAACTATTAAAGAATCCCGGAATCATAGTAAGATTATAAAAAAAGAAAACACCATATGGTGTTTTTTATTACTGGTAGCGACGGAGAGATTCGAACTCACGACCTATCGGGTATGAACCGAGTGCTCTAGCCAACTGAGCTACATCGCCATCAACAATAGCATTATATCAACATTAAACAATAAAAACAATAATATATTGTCAAATGTTTACTTATTAATAAAAAAATGTCCAAAAAGGAAATATTATGTGCTATAATTACAACGTTCGAGGTGAAAATACAATGTCAGATAAATTAAGCAAAAAAATCAAAAGTGATTTATATTATGATTACTTAATCAAAGATATAATTAATAATGAAAATTATTTAATGATAAAAGATATTCCACATCATGGAGCGACAGATAGATATTCACATTGTTTGAAAGTTTCTTATCGTGCTTATAAACTTGCAAAGTTTTTTAATGCAGATGAGAAAGTAGCAGCTAGAAGTGGTTTATTACATGATTTCTATTATGAAATACCGCTTGAGTGCGAAAAGGCAAATGAAAGAATGAAATTAATGGCTAAAGAACATCCGAATATTGCTGTATATAATTCTAAAAAGAATTTCGATATTAATCATTTAGAAGAAGACGCGATAAAAAGTCATATGTACCCATTAAATTTAACTGTTCCTAAATATAAGGAAAGTTGGTTAGTATCTCTAGCTGATAAAGCAGTAAGTATAGTAGAGGTTTCACATAGGTTTAAATATTCACTTAATATTCTTACATTATTTTTAATGAATTGGTTGTTAAGATAAGCCATTAATGGCTTTTTTTAATGCAATAAATATCAAAGATTATGTTATAATTAATGTGTATTATGTCCTCATAGCTCAGCAGGATAGAGCAACCCCCTCCTAAGGGGTAGGTCGGTGGTTCGACTCCACTTGAGGACGCCAAAAAGATATTGAAGTATGGTGTATAGATGATAAATATTGAAAAATTTAAAATGGTATATTACCAAACTTATAAGAATAATAACCCTAATCTAGCAATAGATACTTTTTCTTTTGAAGAAAGAATGTATATCGCGAACAATGCACCAGAGCTATTTGAACAATTAGTAAATATATATGATGAAAACGAGGAAAAAAAAGCTTTTCAAATGTTGATGGAAAATATTTTTACAGATGAAGAAATTAAAACAATAATAGAAAAAGAAACAAATATAAGCGAAGTATTATCTTTATTTATAGCTTGTTCGACAAATGATATAGATCTTAAAATTAAATATATAGAAGAAATGTTTCATCAATCTTTTGATAGTATTCCGATATATTTATCTATTAAAGATGAACAAATTAGATATGAGCATTATATAAAAAACTTTGATGAACAATCAGATTTTTATGAATATGATATTTTCGAATCATTTAGCATTGATAATCAAATAAAATTTATAGAAAAAATTAAAAAGTCCGACAAAATAAATATGTTTATTAAACGTTTGGCAAGTGACGAAATAAAACTAAGGTATATTAATAAATTAACAACAAATTTGCATAGATTAGATATTTTAAGTAATTTAAAAAGTGATGCATTAAAAGAAAAAATAATAGATGAAATAAAAAAAGATCCCTGGAAGTATGTTCTTGATAAAGAAGATTTTTATCCAGGAGGTTCATATAAAATATCGCCAAGTGATTTTTTAAGAGATTTAATTCTTTCAATTGATAATGATGAAATAAAAATTAAATACATACATCTTGAAGAAAAAAATGTTAATAAACTATATTTTGTTGAATCCTTAAAATTAGATCAAAACAAAATAAGAATGTTAAACATTGCTAAAAATTCTTATGAAATTATACAAATTATTAAATCTATTAATGATATTAAGTTAAAGATGGATGAGTTTTTAAAAATTAATGCCTTTGATCAAATTGAATTATTAGTTATGGAACATCCTAAAATATGTGTATTACCACCACAGGTAATTGAGTATTTATCTGAGAAGTATAAAATAGATATAGAATCATTATTAAAAATGTATTCTTCTTTTGGAAATGAATTAATTAATATACTAGGACATCCAAATACAAAGGAAATAGCGTTATTAAATGAAGATGATTATAAAAAAATAGAACAAATATTTGGGATTCAACAATCATTGGTATTTGATAAAAAAATAGTCGATAGTATTTGTGATGCACTAATTCAAAGACAGTTTAGGTTTGCTCATAAAGAAATTTTAGAGTCTTTTGCTACTATTAGTCTAAACATTAAAACCAATCCTAAAAAAGTTGAAGAATATTTAAAAATTATAGCCCTAGCTATAGGTGATGATTTTAAGAATATATTATTTAGTAGTAATCTAGATGAAAATAATTTTTATCAACAGTTAATAAAGGATCCTAATCCAGAAATGATATCAATATTGCATAAAATTACAACTAGATATATTGAAATAGAAAGAAGAAATTATACTATAAAAAGACAACAAGAATTGGATTCGGAATTAAACTTTCTAAAAATATATGAAAAAAACTATATTATAGATAAAGTTTTTTCAACATACAATTTAGATGAAATTATTAAATTATTAGAAGGAATAAA
>CAYTSC010000003.1:0-30790 GCA_964440475.1 uncultured Muribaculaceae bacterium | reverse complement strand
CTAAGTTCACTTTCGTAAAACCACTCGCGACATTACCTTTATTATAATAAAATTTTGAAACATTTTTTAACTTTAACATAAATACCTCACCTCTTAATTATACTACACTCAAAATAATATAACCATTTAAAAAACAATTAATATTTTAATTGTTTTCTATATCATATATTGACTTAAAGTATTGCTTTGGTTCCATATATGTTCCTTCATCAGGCACTTCTTGATATTTATAAGCATTAATATAAGATACAACCATTTCATTTTTTTCATCGTATTCTTTACCAAGTCTTATAGCTTGGTTACCAGATGAAATTTCTAAAGGCCCTTCTTCTTTCCAAATTGTTGGTAATAGAATATAGTATTCACCTTCTTGAAACATATCTAGTCCTGAAGTTAATTCAAGACTTTTTTCATCTCTACTAAGACCGCCTAAAAAATCTATCTCAATATTTTCAGAAGTTATTAATTTTCCTTTAATATTTTTCATTACTTGAACAGAATAAATTGTATATGCCATATAATCTATCTTTTTATTCTCTTCATCTTTAGTTTTGATGTGTTCTGTCCTTAAAATTTTATTTATTTTACCAACGAAAGTGTAATCGCTTAAACCAATTGCTTTTTCTTTAGTATCATCACTATAATAGGGAGTAATATTAGATAATTTAACCGGCAAACCATCTTGATAAAACTTCGGTTTTGGTTTTAACACATTACTTATCATAAAATACATAAGAAATAATATAACTATGCCAATAACTATTATTGGACGATAATTTTTCTTTTCATTTAATGTTTTTTCTACTTTTTTGTTTTTTTCTTTCTTAGTCACTATAATCACCTATAATAATTCTATCATATTTTTATTAAAAACTTAAATCAACTATTTCAATTACTTCTGTTTCTTGAAGATAGCTTATATTTACTTTGTCATCTGCTTTAATAAATGGTAATGTTTTTTCATTTACTTTTATTGAAATACGATATTTTTGATTGTTACTATCAGTTAAATAGTAATATGTATTACCATCAATTAACACCGTTTTAATTGTATTAATAGTTATCTTTTTAGTGATGTTTTCCATATCAGAAGGTAATTTGCTAGAAAAACTATCTAAATACTTTTTCGCGGCCATTTCTATACCTAAAGTAGCATCAGAAACAACAACTTTTTGATAATCTGCTACATCGACAAAAGAATACATTTTAACTAAACCTGCATCATCTTTTAAACTCAATAAGTATGTTGGACGATTATTTAAATTTATTAGCAATGGGAATGATGCTTTATATCTCATTTGTTGTACTTGTCCTTCAGATGAAGCCATTGCTGAAAATTCTTCAGCACCAGGAACAGAATAAAAATGCGTCTCTTTAGTTCTCAAATTAGTTAATATAAAACCTAAATTAGATTCATCAGTAGATAGTGAAGTAATACCAGTATATAGATATACATCATCATTCATGACTGTATAGTTGTACCCTTCAGTTGTTTGAACAACTCCTTTTTGACCGAATAATGAATTAAAGAATCCATCTTGATATAAACCCCAATCATTAACTTGCTCAATAACTAATGAAGCAGGAAAAACATGATCCACCCATGCAGGTATATCTTTATTACTATATCTTTTTGTTTCCTTTGTAATTGGATTTAAAATTACAACGCCTGAAATTTCTTTTCTTAAACCAATTCCCGCATAGTCTACTATAGGCACTATCCAATAGGGATTTCCCTCATTATCTATCTCAAATGTTTCTTGATCAAACATCAATGTTGGATATTTAAATCTCAAATAACGCTTTAGATTATTGTTTAATAATGCTGATGGCATTATTTTCATCCCTTTTTCCAATTTAGTTAATTTAGATTCTCCACTAATAGAATTAACAGTTATGTACCCCATAATTCCTTCTTTATAGTTTCCTAAATATTTAATCCAGTTTGCATATTCCAAAGGAGTTACTCTAACTATTTCATTATTTAAATTAATTTGAGTATAAAGATCAGACACTCTAAATTGACTGACTAACTCTGGCATTTGTCCCATTACTCTATCACCTAGTCTACGACTAGAGTCCTTATCTAAAAGTGGTAATGCTTTAAAGTTTACTTGAGCAACATCTTTTATAAACGTTGCTTCTTTATTAACTTTTATTCTTTTTGAATAAGCTTTAGAACTAAATAATGGTGAATTAATAAAGTTTATTAATAAGATTAAAATAAATATACCAAATATTACTCCCATTCCTAAACCGATTTTTTTAAATGTCTTTTTAAACTTTCCTTTACGTTCAAAAAATTCGACAATATCAGCTACTTTTAGCAGATTATATACCGCGAAAATAGTAACTAAATAAAAATAAAAACCCGGATTTTTTAAATTCAATGCTGGTAATCCAATATAAAACGTAATCATTATATAAAGAACCAACAAAATTGTTTTAATGATATTTTTCTTTGTTAATATATTTTTCATTTTTTTACCTCCATATTAATTTTATCATATTTTAATTGTTTCAATATTTTTTTGTTTTCTTCACTAATTCTTAAACTATCATTGCATTTGGATATTGTTTTTCTTAATATCCATTCATTGATATTGTTTTTCATAAAATATTCATACATATTATCAAAATGTTTAACAAATAAATCACAATAATACCAAGCAATTGCCATCTTAACATAATAGTCATCATTATTAATGCTATATACTAAAGATAATATTTTTTCATCAAAATCATCTTCAAAAAATTGCATTAACAAGATTAAACCTGTTCTTATGTAATATGTTTTATTGCTTTTAAACCAATTATTCACATTATCTAATAATATTTTTTCATCATAGCTTTCTTTATGTAATTTAAATGCATCAGAAATTGGCCAACTATCAACGTATGGTAAAAAATCATCAATATATTTAAAAGTATCTTTTGGGTCAGATTTCATCTGATTAATTATATATACATGTATTAAATTTTCTTCATAATATTGATGCGGTAAATCATTTAGAAATGCTTCATAACTACCATTTGTTTCCTTTAATATTTTTCTTAAAACACCATTTCTTACCCCTATTATTTGATCATAATTAATATTAGGAGTTAACTTATATATAAAGTTTTTATATTTTAAGTCTTGGTTTCTTAGTAGTTTATCTTTAAACATATCATCACCTCACTCATTATAACAAATTTTTTAAAATACTTGTTAAAAGAATATATAAGTGATATATTTCATATATATGTATTTTTTAGGGGGAAAAAATGGATAAAAAACTTGCAATAAATAAAGAAAAGTTAGTATCTTTTCTAAAAAAACAAAAAAGAGCGATGAGACCAGGCCAAATAGCTAGGTATTTTAAATTAAATCAAGAAGAAAAAAAAGATTTAATTTTTTTATTAGAAGAACTCGAAAAAGAAGGTTTAATTCCTTCAAAAGTTATTAAAGAAAACCGTACTAGAGCAACATCTATTAACGCTGAAAATATATTAAATTGCTTAGCAAATAGAAAAAAGAATTGTAATATTAAAGATATATATTGTTCTTTAAATATAAATAATGAACAATCGCAAAAGGAATTAGCGGAATTGTTAAAACAATTAGTCTTGGAAGGCAAAGTTTTAGAATGTAAAAACGGGTATTGCATATTCCCTCAAAACTCAAATCTTTTAGTAGGACCATTACATATTAATAATGCAGGAGATGGTCATGTTAATAATATATTTATCGACAAAAACAATCTCTTTGGCGCGAATAATGGAGATATTGTGTTAATTGAAATTATTAGAGAATTTCTTGCTGAGGAAAAAGGAATAATAAGAAGAGTCTTAAAAAGATCAGATAGTTATTTACCATACACCTTTGAAAATGGTCAACTAATACCTTATGGATCATTATTTGAATATAAAATATATTGTGATCCCAAACTATTTGAAGGTTTAGAAAATGGAGATAGAGTCGGAATTAAGTTAAGTCCTTCTCCTTATAACAATGCTTTTCAAGTTGAAGAACTAACCCTTATAGCTAAAAAAGATGATCCTAGTCTTGAATATAAGTCAATAGCCGTTCAAAATGGATTTGATTATAGTTATACAAAAGAAGAATTAGATCAAGTTGAAGAAATGGCAACATCAATCACTAAAAAAGAATTAATTGGGAGAAAAGATTTTCGTAGTGAACAATCAATTACAATAGATGGCGCTAAGACTAAAGATATGGATGATGCCATTTATTGTAGAAAGTTACCCAATGGTCAATATGAAGTTAATGTTCATATTTTAGATGTTGGTCATTATATTAAAAAAGGTAGTCCGCTCTATTTAAGAGCTCTAAGAAATACATCTAGTTTATATTTAATGAACGTTGTTTTTCATATGTTACATTCAAAAATATCAAATGGTATTTGTTCATTAAATGAAGGCGTTGATCGATTAACTTTATCTACGACAATTATTCTAGGAAGTGAAGGAGAAATAGTAAGTTATGATTTTAATTTGGGCGTAATTAATTCAAAGAAAAAAGCAACTTATGAGGATGTTAATGACTATTTAGATAAAGGTATTCTAATTGAAGGCTACGAGCCATTTAAAGATTTAATTGATACTGCTAAAGAAATATCAGATAAATTAGATGTTCGGAGACAAAAAAATGGTTGTATAGAATTTGCTTCTAATGAACCAGATTTTAATGTTGATCCAAATGGTAAAATAACAGATATAAAGAACTCATCTCTTGGTAGTGCAGAAAAAATCATTGAAAATTTAATGCTTTTACCGGATTATTGCTTTGCTGATTATATGAATTGGATGGGCATTTCATACATTAAACGAATTCATGAATGTCCAGATGATAAAAAAATAAAAGAAGTAGTTAACTTCATTAATACTTTAGGCTTTAAAACAAATCACATTAGAAATACACACGATCCTATGTCTTTAAAAAAAATAATGGATCAAATAAAAGATATCCAAGAATTTCCAATACTTTCTGATATATTATTAAGATCAATGAAAAGAGCTCGCTATTCATTAGATAACGTTGGTCATTATGGACTTGCTGTAAAATATCATACACATGTAACTGCCCCGATAAGAAGAGTTGTCGATCTAGAAAATCATTATATACTTCGAGAAATTCTTCTAAATGAAAATAAAAATATTTTCACTAAATATGAATTAGATTATGCTGAAAAAGAATTAAGAAAAATAGCTACTCAAGCATCTACCTTTGAAATAAGTGGTGAACTAGCTGAAAAAGAGGCCCAAAAAATGGAAATGGCCGCATTAATGGAAAGTAAAATTGGTCAGTACTTTAATGGTAGAATTACAAATATTGCTCCTTATGGTATAAACGTTAAAACTGAAAAAGGAATTATAGGATTTGTTCGATTTGAAAATGTTCTAGATGGAAATTATCGATTTGATCTTGAAACATTAAGTTTATCAAATAAAAAAGGAATCACTGTAAAAATAAGTGATCCAGTTAGATTAAAGCTCTTAAGTGCCTCAAAAGAGCAAAGAACAATCTATTTTAGAATTTCTCAATTAATTGAAAAATCAAAAGTCTTAAACTTAACAAATCAAAAGAAAAAATAGAGTTACTCTATTTTTTTATGAATGGATATCCAATTCATGTTCTTTAAGAAATTGTTTAAACAATTCTTTTAAATCATCATGTGTAATAAGCTCTAAAGCATCTTTAAATGTAAAATATTCAACGATTGATATTTCTTTTTCTTGTCTTCTATATTCTTTATTTACTGGTCTTGCTGAAAAAAAGTGAACATCTTTTATTACATTTGGATTTGGTCTATATGTAATTGTATATTTTTTATCATCAATAATTTTAACATCAATATTAGTTTCTTCTTTTACTTCTCTAATTGCTGTTTCTTTTTCTGTTTCACCATCTTCCATATGTCCTTTTGGAAAAGACCAATGCTTTCCTTTGATGTTTTGTACTAATAACACTTTATCATCTTTAATAATTATGCATCCACATGAAACTTCTCTTTTCATAATAATTCCTTTCTTAACCCTATTTTAACTTCTTTGTATCCTATTTTTCCATATAATGATAATGCTTCTTTGTTATTTTTCATAACATCGATATCAATATATTTAATATTTTTTGCATAACACCATTTTTCTAACTCTTTCATCAATAATTTACCAATTCCTTTATTTCGATATTTTTCTAAAATAAATATCGCTTCAATAAATACTTCTTTATTTATAAAAACTTCATCCAATTCCTTTTCATAAGCATATATAAAACCAATTATTTTATTATCTAATTCCACTACAAAAAGTATGCTTTTATCATCATTAAAAATATAGTTATAATCACCTTCTATTTGAATGTTGCTTGTTATATTATTTGAAAACCTACTTTCAAACTTGATTAATTCAGCAAATAATTTATTAATGCTTATAATATCATTTTCATTTGATTTTCTTATTACTGGTTTTTTCATCAAATCACCTATGTAAATTTTAGCATAATAAAACGAAGTAAACAACTTAGTTTAATTTCAACACATCTAAAATGTTCTCGTCAATATCATAAATAGTGAATACATTATTTTCATAAATCATATAACTAGATATTCCTTCTTTGGGCAGTGATAATGACCCTGGGTTTAATATATAATAACCATTATACTTTTTTATAATAGGAATATGTGTATGACCATATATTAAAAACTCATTTTGTTTTGGTTTTAAATATTCTATATGCCCATGGATTAAATTAAATATCATATTATCAATTTCTAATGTGTAATAATCGTGAGTTTCAAAATTTAAATTGAAATAATAATCACAATTCCCATTAATATATATAATTTTTTCTTTATATTTCTTTAAGTAATTAATTAAATATTCTGGATCATATTCATCATCAATATCTTTTTGATAATTGTAAAATGAATCCCCTAAAAAAACTATTTTATCCGAATCATTTATTTTATTTTCAATCTTTTTAAAATTCGTTACTAATCCATGAATATCAGACAAAAATATTATTTTCATCAATATCCCTTTGTACCTAATAAAGATTCATCATCGTCGACCATTAATTGTACTTCAATAATTCTATAATTATCTTTATCATCTCTAACAATAACTCTTTTAATACCAGAATTAATAACCATTCTTTTACACATTGAACAATTACTTGCATGTTCTACATATTCATTAGTTTTAACATCTTGACCAACTAAGTATAGATCTGCATCTAACATTTCTTTTCTTGAAGCACATATTATAGCGTTCGCCTCAGCATGAACACTTCGACAAAGTTCATATCGTTCACCCCTTGGAATATTCATTTCTTCACGAATACATTTACCTAAATCAATACAATTTTCTCTTCCACGAGGTGCACCATTATAACCTGTTGATACTACTTCATCATTATTAACTATTACTGCTCCCCACTTTCTTCTTAAACACGTACTTCTTAAAGCAACCGTTTCAGCTAAATCTAAGTAGTAATTAATTTTATCTCTTCTTTTCATATTTCCTCCTAATTATTATATTTTGTGTTTTTATTATATTTATTAGTTAAATTATTGTCGATTTTTAATATAAAATAATATATCAAATACTCATCATCAATTTTTTTCTGTAATAGTTCCTTCTTTTTGTTTTTCAGATCTTTTAATACTTCTTTTCCTTCTATAGTTAAGGAATATTTAGAATTACTCTTAATATGCAGATTATGTATTAAAGATACAATTATGAATATATGGGTAAAACTTATTATATTACTAAAAATATTTACTAGTAAATAAAAAAGTAAATTACTATCACTAACTTGAAATATATTTATTTTATGAACTATCGCAACGGGAGATATTAATATAGTTAATAGTATCGGCATAAATAATAATAAAATCAAATATATTTTAGGTAAAAAATTATTTTGCTCTTCAATTATCTTATAATCTAAAGCATCATTAATAATTTTTTCTTTATATAAAGAATAATTAAGACGATTGATGTTTTTATTTTTAATATTATTAAATATATATCTTTCATTTTGAGATAACCCCATAAAATTATTTCTTATTATTTTTAATCTATCATCTTTAATACTAATAAATCTTTTGCTTTCTAAGTATATAATCGTCGATTTAACTGCATCATTTGTTAAAGAAAAATCATTAATAAAACTCAAAACTCCCGGTGAATATTTATTTAATAATAACCTATAGTGTTTATCATCTTTTAACTCTTCCTTTTTATTTATTTTATCTAAAATAATATTTATAAAATAAAAAATTAGTCTTCCATATAAAAATAAAAAACCAAAATAAGTGATTGTAAATACAATAATTAATATTATTTTAGATTGAATGCTAAACGAAAACTTAAATATTTTAATTGGTAAATCACTTGTAATTTTTAATGTACTAACTAAATTATCGCTTAATAAATAACTAATGTATACAATTAGTAATGAACTTATAATGATAAGTAATTTGGTATTTTTAAAATTAATTGGTCTTTTCTTTAACATGTTATTATTTACCTATTCTTATATCTATTTTTCCTTTTTGACAATTCATCGTGCATTTTCCCCCAATCGGTATTGTAAAAAGAGGCATTGTATGTCCAAAATTTGCATCATAAACGATTACTAAATCTTTTAATTCATCTTTAGTTAATATTTTTTTCCATTTACGATCATTCATTATACAATTTTCTTGAGAACGACCCACAATTATTCCCTTTACTTGTTTAAACAAATCAATTTGAGTTAATGAAACTAAATCTCTATCAAAATTTCTAATGAAGTTTGAATCACTTTCTCCATCATCCTCAATAAAAAGAATAATATCATCCTTAATATTTGGCATATATTCTGTTCCTTGAAGAAGATTTAATGTACATAAATTCCCACCGATTATTGTTCCTTTTGCTTTGCCAGGATTTAGCACTTTCATTCCACTACTTTTAATAAAAACTCTTTTTTCTTGATCTATATACCACTCATCATCACTATAATATGGTGAAGATTCTATTTTTATAGTTGTATTTTTAAACATTATTTTTTTAAAATAATCTATTGTATACTCATTACCCTTTTTCATGCCAAATGTTGAATAATGAGGTCCCAAGAATGTAACCATACCTGTTTTAGCATAAATAGCTGTTAGAAGCGCTGTAATGTCTGAATAACCACATATTATTTTAGGATTTTTCTTTATTAATTCATAATCTATTTTAGGCAATATTTGATTAACGTTATATCCACCAATAACAGTTAATATTCCATTTACTTCTTTATCAAGGAAAGCTTCATGTAGGTCTTCTACTCTTTTATTAACAGGAGCACAAAGAAAATCTTCATCTGATTTCATTACATTTTTTCCAAAACTAATAGATAAACCCATGTTTTCTAATGTTTCTTTAGCAATTCCAATTGTATCTTCACTTAATATAACCATACTTCTTGAAGGTGCAATTACCCTAATATGATCATTTTTCTTCAATTTCATAAAATCACCAATTTAATTATACCATCCTTTGATTTCATTTTTCACCATATATTTGTTATAATATTGTCACTAATGAGGTGAAAGAATGTTTTTAACAAATATAATTAACTCTATAGGTAGTTTTTATCCTACTGGCAAACAAATATTTAATATATCAGGCGCAATAATAACAGCAATGCTAGCCTATAAAGCCATTTACTATGCCATAGGTTTTTTATTCACAAGAAAATTTAAACCAACTAAAAATAAACATAAATACGCAATACTAATTGCTGCAAGAAATGAAAAAGAAGTTATTGGACATTTATTAGATAGTATTAATAAACAAGATTATCCAAGTAAATATATAACTACATTTGTAGTTGCAGATAATTGTACTGATAATACCGCAGAAATTGCTCGAGAACATGGCGCTATTGTCTATGAACGTTTCAACGATATGAAGAGAACTAAAGGATTTGCACTTCAATTTCTTTTAGAAAATATTGAAAAAGACTATGGTCGTACTTCATTTGAGGGATATTTTATATTTGATGCCGATAACCTATTAAATAAAAATTATATAACAAAAATGAACGAGGCATTTGATTCTGGAGAAAAAATTATTACATCTTATCGTAACACTAAAAACATAGATGAAAATTGGATTGCATCTACATATGCATTACATTGGGTTCGTTCTATAAGAGCTAACCATCGTGCAAGAAGTGTCCTAAGATTAGCAACCAACATTCAAGGTACTGGTTTTTTATTTGCAAGTGAAATAGTAAAAGATGGTTGGAAATATACATCATTAACAGAAGATAGGGCGTTAACTGCTGATGCAGTTGTTCAAGGATATCGAATTTCCTATAATGATGAAGCAGAATTTTTTGATGAACAGCCAATTAGTTTAAAAATTGCTTTAAGGCAACGTTTAAGATGGTCTAAAGGACATTTACAAGCATTCGCTGAAACAGCACCTAAATTAATACTTAATGTTTTTTTTGGAAAAAGATTTGTTAAATTAAATTGGAGTGGCAAAGAAAAGAAAAAAGTTAAAAAGAACTTTAAAATTTTTCTTTTATCTATAGTTGAATCAATTAGGCATCGTTTTGCATCATATGATATGTTACTTCAACAAACTCCTATTGTATTAATTAATTTAGTTCGTTGGCTATTATTCAGTGTTTTAATCTATGGAGCATACTCTTATACTAATGGCCTCTCAAGCATGGCAACACTATCTAAAAGTACTCCATTAGGTCAATTATTAGTATACTTCTTTGGTCATGGATATGTTAGCATGAGTCCTGGTATAAAAGCTCTATTTATGAGTATGTTAATTGCTATTTGGTTAAGAATACTATATCGAATTGGTTCATACCTAAGTAGTACATTGGTCGCGGCTTATCTATTTATAATTGAAAGTAATAGATTATTAAAAGTTCCATTACACAAAAAAATACTATACTGCTTAACATGGCCTACATTCGATATTATTGGTAGATATACTATTTATGCAGCACTATTTATGAATGTAACGTGGAAACCTATTCCCCATACAAGCAAAGTAACAATTGATCAAATTGATACTTCGAAAAAGGAGGAGTAAAATGAAAGATTATATCGATCAAATATATAATGAAAATCTTGGTAGATTAATATATTCGCCTATAAAAAAATTTTTAGATAAAATTATTACAAACAAAAAAGTAAATAAGTTTTTTACTATTTTTATTAAAGTAGTATACTCAATAATCATTTTAACTATTCTCTCTCTTTATCTTTATATATCATTAAAATAAAAGAATGGTCCAGCCATTCTTTTATTTTACTTTAGTGAATCAACTTCTACTTTTTTTATTTCTTTAAAGAAATTATGTTTCAACATCAAATCATTTTTCTTAATTAAATAATTAACATAACTATTTCTTTCTTCTATTTTTTCCGTATGTTTTTTATTTCCTTTTATGATTTTTCCATCAAACACATAATAGTTTCCATCATACCAAGATAAATCATTAAAAAATGTAATTGGCACATAGTTATTAGCTAATGCATCTGTACCAGAATAATAATTCGGATTATAATTAATACCCATTAAATTCAATATTGTAGGAAAGATATTTAATTGTGATGTAACTTTATTGATATTAACTTTTTTCATTCCTTTACTCCAAATAAAGAATGGAGTTTTATTAATTAAATTAGTCTTTGTATCTTTGTATTTTTCTAAAATGGTTTGATCGGATAAAGTATATAAATAATGATCGGTAAACCCAACTATTATAGTTTTATCATATAAGTTATTATCCTTTAGTGCTTTAATTAATAATCCAACCATGTCATCTGTTTCTTTAGCTTGAACTTTAACACAATCTTCTTCCGTTAATGGTTTTAAAGGATCTAATTCAATCTTGTTCTTCTCTAACAACAATTTGCACATTCCTTTACCTTGGCTAAATGGCATATGTAATGTGTAAGTAATTAAGTAGTTAATAAATTTACCATCTTGTAAAAATTGCTTTTCATAAAATAATTTATTATTAATTAATTCAGTATCCATTTTGTAATCATCGTTTTTATATTCAACTAAATCTTTTAATCCATAATAATTATCATATCCCCAAGATTCATAGTTTATTTTTCTTGAATAATATTCACCAGAATTCATATGAAATGCATTTACATTATAATCAATTTTTTTAAATATTTTAGGCATTGTATATGGAAAATCATTTTTATTAAACGTATATGCATTTTGATTATATGTAATAGGAGTTAGATATCCCGTATTAACTGCAAATTCCGAATTAAAAGTTGAACCCCCACCATTATAAAATGAATAATGGTTATTAAAATTAATAGAATTATTTAGTAAAGAATAAGTATTTGGCATTATATCTTTTTTCAACACCCAATTATCTATTCCTTCTAATTGTAAAAAGATAATGTTTTTACCTTTAAATTTTCCTGTATATTTGTTTTTTTTACTTATTTCAACTGTCTCGAAAATATTGTTTAAAAATTCTAATTCTTTTTCGTTATTTGTTTTTTTCTTCTTAATATATGTTACATAGAAATTTCTAAATGTATATTCATATAATCCCGATATACTAGCACTTTTATTATTATCATTAAAGTTTTCATAAATATTTCTTGGATTTTTCCATGTATTCCAAGTTAGTTCATTATTCGCTTCACCCAAGAATATTGGTATTATTGTATGTAAAAATGAAAATAATACCAATCCAAAAATCATTAAATTCCTTCTTGTAACTTTTTGAAATGGTGCTATTTTAGATAAAATTATAAATAAAACAATTGGAATAATACTTAAAATATATATCCAAATATTTGCATTTACTATCGCATCTATAAAGTATTCACTTCCCTCGCTCGCTAAACCTAATAAATGAAAATCAAAAAACGAACCACTCATTGAATAATAGATGTTGTTAACATAGTAAATTATCAAAGAAACAATAAAGAATATACGATAAATTGCTTTTCCTCCATTATTTTTAACACAGAAAGCTATTCCAAGAATAAAATATACCCATATGATGGTAAAAAGCAAAGGAACGGGTGATATAAAATTAAAAAAGCTTGCTTTTGGAGTTAGTAAACGAGTAAATAAATCTAAACTTATAAATGGAATTCCTGATAGCAAGTAAAAATATAGTTTTTTCTTTTTAAAAAACTTTATCATGGTATTAAATAATTCTATTATCTTCTTTTTCAATTCCATAACTTCTCCATTTAGAATTATACCATATTTCTTCATATTTTCTTCTGAAAAATCATTAAATATAGCGAAGAGACATAACTAACGAATTAAGTTTTTCATCTTCTTTTTTTGGATAAATCTCGTTATCAATTGAAGTGTCAATAATTAAATCTATATCAATATCTTCTGGTATTAAATTATATCTTTTTAATGTTTCGAGAATAATTTTACATCTATTATGAAGTTGTGTTACTAATTCACTATCATATTCTACTTCATTCATTTCTTTTAATATCTCTTTACCAATAAGTACTTCTGTTGATAATAGCATATAATATAACTCTCTTAAATTATCCGCTACATCATAAGTTATAATTTCTTTATCTTCAAGTTTATTTATCTTATATAAAAGTAATAATTGTTCAATAGTTAAATCATCAAATCTATCGTCGAGATCATCTAGATAATAGTTATTGCCTTCTCTTCTTAATTGTTTTACCGTTTTCAATGCAAAATCACTTTTTAAGTTTAATCTTAATCCATTAATTATTCTTTTCATATGATCCTCTTTTAAATATCAATCTATTCTCATTATTTTCTACGTACTGTTTATCATATTCTGAACTATTTATTAACTGACCATTTATATCGATTAAATATCGATCAATATATTCATCTTCATATTTTTCTCTGACTTTTAATCTAGTTAATTTACGAATAAGCATTGTACATAAATCTCTGTAATCAATTTTCTCTGGTTCCAATAAATTTAGTAAATTTTTATTATTAATACATTCTCCTATTTCATTTCTTAATATTCCTTCTATTTCTTGTAAATTGCATACATCTAAGACAACATTTAAAAGATTGTTATAAAGTTGTCTTGGATTAAGATAAGCATAATTTATATACTCATCTTTAATAAAATCCTGAATTTCAGTTATGTCATTTGTACTTTTACATAGGAGCATTATTTTATATGAATATTCTTTAATTATTTTTTGTGGTATACCTTTTTTAACATACATACGTATCACCTAAATTAATTATATCATATCAAAAGAAAAGACTATATTAATTATAGTCTTATATTTTTTTAAATTTATTATTCTTTTTAATTAAATATATTGTTGAAGAACCGATTAATATAATTAATAAACTAATTATTGTATATGTTTTAATACTTGTCATCGGATTTTTAATGGGTCCATCAACTTGTTTTTTTGTCTGTTCTGTTTTTGGAGTAGATGGAGTATTTGTAGTAACTACTCTTGTATCAATTACTTCAACAGTTGTGCTCGTTGATATATTTGAACCATCAGTAGATGTTGCAGTAATTGTAACCTTTCCTGCTTTAATACCACTAATTATTCCATTTTCTACTGTTGCTATTGAAGTATCGCTTGATGTCCAAGTTAATATTTTATTAGTTGCATTTGAAGGAGTAATTATCGCTGTTAAGCTTAATGTTCCCGCAACTGCAACTTCTTTTAAACCGTTAATAGCAATTTCTTGGACTAATTTAGTAGTGCCAGCAACCATTATTGTCGTGCTATCTAATACTAATCCATCAACTGTTGATATTAATACTTTATATGTTCCAGGTAATGTATCTGGAAGATTTACTGCTACTATAAAACTATTATCTTTCTTAGTAATTGCAAATTTTGATGATACATCTAATTCTGAAGTATTTAATATTTTAATATTTAAATCATTTATTGAACTTATTTGTGTTAATGTTACTGGAATAGTAAATTCTCCGCCTACCTCATCATTGATTGTTGTTGAACTTTTTTCTACTTTTCCAACTACTATTTTTCTTAAATCATTATTAGTAAATGCTCTAATTATAGGTATGAATTTTAATGACGAGCTTGTTTCGATTGAATCAAACCATTGATTCCCGTTATTCAAACTATAATATCCCTGTCCTTTAGTAACTTCCGGTCTTGTATTTTCTTCTTTGATAACTTCTGTTGGAAAACAATATTGTCCATATTTTGAATTATTACTTGTATATTCTAAAATAATACTATATTTATCACTAACATTTATTGGTGTTTTCACATCAATTGTATAGTATTTAAAGGCATCTGATTTTCCACTTCCTATTAATACTGCATTAGCCATACTTCCATTACTACTATAATAAACTTTATAACTATCTGCTGGTAAAAGCAAAACATTCACTCTTTTTAGAATTTCTGTTCCTGTTGTTTTTTTAGTATAGTCATTTCTGAAGTGAATTTTATTTTGATTATTACAAAAAAACTCTTTTCCAAAACCTAAATCATGGTAATAATTATTATCATTTGCTTTAGATACGTTATTAGCAACATATACAATATCACATATTAATGAGTCATAATAACTAACATAATAATATCCACCTGTACCATATTCAAAGTCTTCACCATATTGATCTTTAACAATCCATGCTCCATTTTCTGGCGCTGGTGTTGGAAATTTATTTTTATCATAATTATCATCCCAGCCAACAATTGTTATTGCGTGTTGTGAAGCTAAAACGCCATTATAATAAAATGATTTTTTATCAGTGCCAAAATACGCTATATCTCCTCTATGTAGTGCTCCAACCGCTCCTGTAGTAACTAGTGAAGCTTTAATATTTTTCATTGCTGCCTTATTATTATCAAGACAACCTGTCGAAATTAAAAACGTATTTTCACCAACATGATATTCGCTTTTAATATGTGCGTTTGTAGAATTAGATGTCGTTGTTGACCAAGGCAATTTAGCCTCAGTAACCGCACCCCTTCCCGAAGAAAAATAATATGCACCATCAGCAAATGAACCAGAAGAATTAAGTTCTCTTCCTGGTCGTAATCCATATTTATTTAATGATGAATCGCTATAAGTTTTAGCTGTATTAAAATCTAAATGTTTTTCAGATAAGTCTATTTTTTTACCTGAATTATTAATACTATAGTTGCTCTCTATTGCTTCAATAGTCGAAAATGCCCAACATAATCCAGTCGTACCCTGATTTTTAACTGACGAGACAAAGTTATAATCTTTTAAATTAAAATATGAAGCCGTTAGGGGATTAACATTCCCAATTGTTCCAACTTTACTATCAATAATAGTTTTCAAAGAACTAAGAATAGTCTCTTTACATTTGACTGGCTCAATACTAAGTCGTCTTTCTTCTAATGGTAAATTTTTCCAGATAATATAGCTATCAGTTTCAGTACAAACTATATTTTTATCAGTTGCTATTTCTAATGCATTAACATTAAATAACCCGAAGAAAAATACAAACAATACTAATAATGAATATATTTTAATTGTTTTTTTCAAAATAACTCACTCCTCTATACTTATAATCTATATTATTTAGAGTTTATTATCAATAAAACATGCACTATACCATACTATTTTACAATTTTTTTACAGGAAAACATTGTTATTAAAATAGATTTTTTCCTTTTCGTGTGCTATAATCTCATACACGGGGTCGTTACTGGTTTCGACAGGGTATGTTTTTGTATAAAATGCAGGTGGCATGTGATGCCTTAAATGACAAAATTAAATTTTTAAATGACAATGAATTAAGTTTCGCTCCGGCATTCGCCTAATAAGGTTAGCCAGAGGCTTCTTCTTACTTTATCTCATAGGGTAAATAAGAAGCTCATAAATATGAGATATATTGGAGACTTTGTCTAAGAGTATTCAATGAATTTTATTAGACTTAGTTAATTAGTGGTTAGTTAGAAACCAAACTAATTAATGAAATATAATTCTAACTAAACCTGTAGACGTTATATGAAAAGTATTTTGGACAGGAGTTCAAATCTCCTCGACTCCACCAATAAGCAAAAAATCCCAAAAGGGATTTTTCTTTATTATAATCACAACTGCACCACAATAGTGTAATTGAAATAAAATTTAGGAAAACCTTGATTTATTAAAATCAAGGTTTTTCATTAATAATTACTAGTTTTCTTATATTATACGGCTTGAGCCTGAGATCCTTGATAAGTTGCTGTTTGTGCTATTGTTGTTTGAGCAGCACTAATTTCTTCTGCAAATGTAGTTTCTTTTTGCTCCTTTTTCAACATTTCTATTGCTTTTGTTTGAATTAAACCTATTTTTCCATAAACATAGTGTTTTAAATGTTCCCTTCCCTCCAGGGTTAGTTTTTTATCAGCCAAATTGTTAAATACATTGGTTTTTTCTTCAAACTCTTGTAAAATAAATTTTAGTTCTTCTAATAATTCTTTCTTCTCTGGCGATTTAATGAACCTCAAACTGTAGGCCAAATCATTAATTTCTTTTAAAATACGAATGCTAAATAATTGACTTTCTCCTTATTTTTCGCTTGGTCTCATAGTTCTAGTTGTCATGGAAACTGAATACCAGATATTAGGGTTAATACTCTTTAATTTCTTCGCAATTGTTCCTTTACCACAACCAGAAGGTCCACTTATAACAATTAAATTACCTTTACATTTTTCTAAAAGCATCTTTTCTCCTTGTCTATTTGTTCCTTAATATATTCGATAGCAAATGAACGAATATTTTCCATTTTCTTTTTAGTAATTGGATTTTGATAATTCACCCGCTCAACCAAAATATTTATATAGTCTTTTTCTTTAATATATTTTAAACCAGAAATAAAGTTATAATCAAAAATAAAAGCTAAGTGAGATATCCACATATCAACAGATGTTTTACGGTCTTTATTAACAATGGATTTTTTTTCCATAAATGTTTCATATACTTTAGCTGTTATTTCATCACTTTCTAATGCTTCTTTAGAGAAATTATTATTAACAGCTTCAAATTCTTCTTCGGCTTTTACTCGAAAGTTATCTGTTTTATCGGCATCTCTAATTATTTTAGCGTGGAGCAATTCTCTTTCATTTAAACCATCATCTATAGCATACTTATTATGATTTAAGATAGCTTTTTTAATTATTTCATCATAAATATCTGCTTCAATAAATTCTCTTATTAAACCATCATCAAAAAGTATTTGAGCACCATATAAGGCATGATTCATAGTTTTACTATCATTGAAACTAGAAAATAGTTTTGCTTGTTCAAAACGACCAATATCATGTAATAAACCAATTAGTTTAGCAAGTTCAATGTCTTCTTCTGATAAGTTTAAATCTTTAGCAATATATTCTGACATTGAAACAACACCATAAGTATGAGTTTTTTTAAGCCTAATTTTACTATCATTTAGATCATAGTTACTTACATAACTCGCAAATCTATTTTTTGCTTTTTCATAATCGATTACCATTATTTCTCTACTCCTATTTCTTCTTCATAATTCCAAATACCTAACTGTCCCTTAGTCAGAATTGGTTTTTCAAGTTTGACAATACTTTCTAAGTACCAAGCATAATTACCAACTTTATATTCCCCGCACAGATATTCAATATTATCTTTTTGGATTTCACTAATTAATTTTTCTGTCATTAATTTGCAATCAACTAAATTACATTTAGCAATTATATTACCATATTTTAAATCAACGCTTTCTAATAATGCTAGTTGACTCTTATAAATATACTGTTCATTTTTTGTTAGTACTTTTTTACTAGTGTGAATGTATAGCTCACCACGATATTTTGTTGGCCAGCTCCTTGTTTCAATCTGCTTAATTCCTTCTTTAATTAAACTTGCCCAAGGTTCTTTTATACTAATTACTTTCATTATTTAAATACCACTTCCTTAGAGTTTAATTAATTAATAATTCTATATACAATTATACTATTTTTGATAAATAAAATCGAACTGTTTTGGTAAATATTATTATTACAAACAAAAACTCCTTAAATAAGGAGTTTTTAAACTTAATGGGGCGATATATGGGATTTGAACCCATGCATGCCAGAGCCACAATCTGGTGTGTTAACCACTTCACCAATACCGCCATAACAAGATTGATTTTAGCAAAATATTCACTAAAATGCAACCTATTTGAATTATTATTATTTCTTTCTTAATACTTTTATGACATCCATTCTCGATGGAATTACCTTATTTATTATTTTCGCTTTAATTCCTTCAGTTTCAGCAAGAGCTGTCAATGGACCACCTATTATACCCGTTGTTTTACCAATTTTGACTTTTCCACGGGCTAAATCAGGAAATAGATTTCCATATTGATCAATTAGTCCTCTATTTTTTGGCAATAATAATCCCAGACCATAGGGAATGGCTCCATTATGCATATGACCACTATGAATAAGATCGGCTTGTCTTGCTATATAAATTTTTCTTAAATATTTAAGTTGCATAATTACTTTTGGACTATGACATATTAATTCATTAAATGAATTTTTATCTATTAGTTCTCTTGGAAAATAATAATTAACATATTCGATAAAATCTTTTGGATCTTCTTTATGTTCTTCGTAATGTTCATAATCCAAGTCTATTCCGGATAATAATACATTATAATCATCAATATATACTTGTTCATTATCTAAGATTTCTATGCCATAGTTAAAAGCTAATATACTAAATAATCTATCATTATCTTTTTTTAAAGGTGTTATATCATGATTACCATATGTTATGTATGTAGGAGCTATATTACCAAGATAACGAAAAAATATAATTAAATTTTCAAAATCCTTTGGTGCACCATGTAAAATATCACCACAAAATATAATATAATCTGGATGTTCTTTGTTTATTTTATTAATAGTTTCTATTAGGCGTATCGGGTCAGTTAAATCATTATAATGTAAATCGCTTAATTGAACTACTTTAAAGTTCTTTCTAATCTTATTAGAATACATTTTATGGTACTTAGAAACTATCATATTTTCACCTTCTTTTGTGGTGATATACTATCATAATCAAGATTTTTTGTCAAAAATAAGAACTCACAAATATGAGTTCTTGTTTTACTTTCTATCGAAAAAATCTCTTCTAATAAATTCCAATATTTTATTACCATCTAAATCAGCTTTTTTTTCTTCTCCATCTAAAGTCATATATACTATTTGAAACGGAATGTACTCATCATCAAATTCTAGTTCTTTTACAAATAAGTCACTTATTAACTGATTTGAAAGATGAACTCTTAACGATTCATGTAACATAATTGTTTTAATGATATTATTTACATCACCAAATGTTATTTTATTTTTTGCTTGAGAATACTGAATTAACAATTTAGCAACTATCCTCGATGCTTCTTTATAACTTTTACACTCATCAACATCGGGAAGATCGTCTATTCTGGTAGTGATTTTAAAGTGTCCTATTCTTCTAACTACGTGTTCGATTAAAGCATAACAAATTTCTTTTTCTGTATACTTTATTAAATTATCGCGATTTTGTTGCTTTGTAATGAATGATACATTTCTTTTTGAAAAGTAGGAAATCATTCCACCCAAAGCCTGTTTTTGATCATATTTTTCTTTTGTATCATAATAGGCTGTTGTTATTTGTGAAAAGAACAATAAAACATCTTCTTCTGATCTCACAAGATTCACCACCTTAATCCATTTAAATTATAACATGTTTACTATTTTTTATACTAACTAAAAGTTTTAATTATGTTAAATAGTGTAAATGTTTTAATTGTTTGGTGTTATCTTTTCTTGCCCACCTAGATATGGTCTTAATTTTTTTGGAATATTAATGCTTCCGTCTTCGTTTAAATTATTTTCTAAAAATGCAATTATCATTCTAGGAGCAGCAATTACAGTATTATTAAGAGTATGAGCAAAGTATTTATCTTTTCCATCATTTACTCTTATACCTAATCTCCTAGCTTGAGCATCAGTAAGATTTGAACAACTTCCAACTTCGAAGAATTTTTGTTGTCTCGGACTCCAAGCTTCAACATCAACACTTCTATACTTTAAATCAGCTAAATCACCACTACAACACTCTAAAGTACGAACAGGTATATCTAATGTTCTAAAAATTTCCACTGTATAATTCCACATTTTTTCATACCATTCTTCACTATCCTCTGGTTTACAAATAACAATCATCTCTTGCTTCTCAAATTGATGTACTCTATAAACTCCTCTTTCTTCAATACCATGAGCTCCTACTTCTTTTCTAAAACAAGGCGAATAACTTGTCATCATATATGGCAATTTATCTTCATCTAATATTTGATCTTTAAATTTAGCAATCATAGAGTGCTCACTTGTCCCAATTAAATATAAATCTTCACCCTCTATTTTATACATCATATTTTCTTTTTCCGTAAAACTCATTACTCCATCAACTGCTTCACTTCGAATCATAAATGGTGGAATACAATATGTAAACCCTTTATCGATCATAAAATCACGAGCGTAAGTCAATATAGCTGAATGTAGTCTGGCAATGTCTCCTTCAAGAAAATAAAAACCATTACCACTAATTCTTCTAGCACTATCTAAATCTAATCCATTTAATCTTTCCATTATATCTGTATGATATGGTACTTCATATTCTGGAACATTTAGTTCACCATAAACATCTAACTGAACATTTTCTGTATCATCTTTACCAAGTGGTACGTCATCAGAAATAATATTAGGTATTTGCATCATTATTTCTTTTACTTTTAATTCTAATTCTATTTCATCTTGTTCAATATTATTTATTTCATTATTTAAATTTGTTACTTGTTCCTTAATTTTATTAGCTTCTTCAATCTTTTTATCACGCATTAATAGACCAATTGAATCACTCAACTTATTTTTTTCGCTTCTTAGATTATCTGCTTTATTTTTGTATTCACGATATCTAATATCTAAATCATATACCTCATCTACTAAAGGAAGTTTTTCATCTTGAAACTTCTTCTTCATATTTTCTTTGACTATTTCTTTACTTTCCCTTATTAATTTAATATCAATCATTTTACTCATCCTCTCTAAATAAAAAACTACTTGCTTAAAGGAGCAAGTAGTTTTGCGGTACCATCCTTGATATACTTAATTAAGATAACGGCTATTCACCGGGATTTATTAACTCTCTCCAAAGGTAGATTTCATAAATATTTTTCTTTAGTTTTCACCAACCACTAAATCTCTTTGTAAAAATAATTTATTACTTAGTCTTTTTCTTCGATTTCTAATAATGATTCTAACATATTAATTTTTTTTGTCAAATTTTAAAAATTGTCTTTTTCTTTTAAATACTTATCATATTCGTCAATACAATATTGTTTAGTATATAATTCACCGAACTTAGTCTCAGTCACTTTTATAGGATCTGAAAATTTACCATTACCTAAATATGCAATTCTATATTCCCCTTGAACTAATGTATCTGAATATTTATCATAGTTAGTTCCATTGACTCCATATGGACCACCAAATACTTCGACATCTGTTTTAATATCTCTTAAGTAGCAATTATGAGTTGGTTCCATATCTCCAACGTATCCAACCGCTGATGCAGTTGCAATAATTTCATTGTTTTTTACTTTGTATTTTTCAAATTGAAAGTCGTTTGGAAATTTAGCTCTAAATAAATCATATATAATGTCTCCATTTAAATTCATAACTTTAGTCATAGGAACTAAAGAAGAAGAACCTCCACAATTTGTACAATATGAATCAACGATTAATATATCTTTTAATACTGTAATTTTATCTATACTTGCAAAATCATTTTCAAGATTATATATAACTATTCCATTAATGGACATATATGTATAATCAAATCTTCCAGGTTCTACTTCATTTTCTGAAGTTGCAACTCTTAATTCTTCTTCATGACCATTAACATTGATTTTTTTAATACATATTTTTCCTTTTTCTGGCTTATCACAATCTTTTTCTATATCATACACTTGTGCTTCTTCCACATCTGTCTGACTTGAATCATTTGATGAGTTTTCATCCTTTGAACTATTGCTTTCTAGATCTTTTTTGGATGAAGAACTAGGTTTATCATTACCTTTCATTTTTTCGCTGATTAAATAACCACCTAAACCTGCTATAATAATTCCTGCTATAATTAGTAGTATAAGCAAAGTCTTACCTGATTTTTGATTCATTGGGAAATCTTCCATAAACAACACTCCTTATATAAATAATATATCATATTTTTATTTATTTTTGTATCATATTTTAATAATCGTAGTATCTCACTAATGCTTTTGTTATTGCATCAGCTATTTCATTTAAGTTATTAACTATCCAAACTGCATCATTATAATCATCATGATAACCTATTTCTAGTAAAATACCGAATGCCACAGCAGTATCTCTTGTCTCTCCTAGTGCTCCATATGAGTATGTTACTCCATTATTAGTATTTAATTTATATGGATATACTTTCATTAATTCTTCTTGAAGAATAGTCGCTAGTGAATATGTTTTACTTGTTTGAACATCTATATATGCTTTTACACCTGCTAAATCATGGTTTCTACTTCCATTACTATGTAGAGCTAGGTGAAAATCAATTTTATTTCTTCGTCCTTCATTAAACCACTCGATCATTTCTTTTTTAGGAGAATTACGATATGTAACAAAACCAGCCGCCTCTAATTTAGGAATTAATATATCCGCTAATTTGTTCATAACCCTTTTTTCTGTAGTATACGGACTATTTTTATGACCATGATTATAATCTTGAACAGATGGACTTACATATATTTTTATTTGTTTTCTTTCTAACTTATAATTGAATGTTGAAACAACACTTGTAATCCCATACTCATTAAAAGCAATGGCCTTTACTTGAGTATCTCCAAATATACCAATTGAACTTTCATAAAGATGTCCATGATTTATAGATGGTTCACTTCCATCTAAAGTGAATCTTATTTGAACATTTTTTAAAACATTACCAAGTTCAATATTACCTCCATTTTTTACATGCACATCATTATATGTGTGTACTGGATATACATAACCTTTAGTACGAGTAATAATGCTGACTTCTGATGTCTTAGCTAATTCCTCATATGTATCGTATCTTGCTTTTAATAAAAATGAGTAAATCGATTTCTCTTGAAGCAAATCAGAATCAATAATAAATTCTTTTTTTTGACGATTTGTAATTATCTTTTCATCAATAACAATATCTCCGTGTTTAATTTTTAATTCAAAAAAATTAGCATTTTCTCCACCTTGAAATTCTACTTTCATATATCCTGGAACATATTCTTTATACTGAATAGGACTAGTAATTCTAACCGTTTTTATTTGTTCAACATTTATGTAGATGTTTTTAGTATCTAAAATATTTGTTCCGTCCATTAAATACGCTGTAATTTTTTGTTTGTCATAATCAAATATTTCATTTGGATATTTAATGCTATTATTTTCAATACTAGAAAAAGCTATTGTCTTTTTATCATGTTTATATATTACTTTATAGTTTTTTTCTACTTCACCTATTATTTTTAATGAATTATCTTTCCCTTTTTTAATAATATAATCTACTTTTCTATCAAAAGTAGGAGTATCCCAAACAAAATCTCTTTCCAATGAAGAATATATTTTTTCATTATTTTCATTGTAAGCAATAACCTGAATAGTATATATATCTCCATGTGTTGGAAATGCTAAGTTTATTTTATTTACTTCTTTTGTTATTTCTGTCTCATATGCAATTACTCTATATAAAGTTCTAACATACAATTTAAAAACTTTCGCCTCTATATTATCAAAATCTACTTTGGCATAATAACCAGTTTTGTTTTGTATTAGCTCTAGTTTTATTTCTTTTTTAGGCCTATAAAATATAAAAAAAGAAATTGTTATTAAAACAAGTAAACAAATAATTATTATTAGGTACTTTTTTTTATTTCTTTTTATTTTCATTTAAATCACCAAATTATATGTCTTTAGCTCCTAATTTTGCACTTATTACTTTGTTCATGTCTATGCTTTGATCCTCTTCTTGTGTTAAATATTTAATAGTTACTACATAGGTATGTTTTTCATTTAATTGTAGAGATATATTGCTCAGTATAGGTATATTTATACCTGTAGCAGGAACTTGAACATTAGTTACTCCGTTACAAATATTGCTTGTTATATTTGAAGAACAGGTAATAGATATAACTAAATCTTGTTGTCTTGTTAAACCATTTGTAACACTTTGCCATACCAAATTATAAGAAAGATCTTTACTTCCAGAATTTTCTACTACTATTGTCTTGTTATCTGTCCAACCAGGTTCAATACTTTGATTAGATATCAATGTTAAATCAGTATATTTTATCAATCTAGATGCAGATGTTACTAAGTTTGTTGAAGTACTTTCATTACCAGCAACTCTAATACTAAAAAATGAATAGGTTAAACCTATTACTGAAACAAGAGCGCCTACTACCGCTATTGTTAAGATTAGTTTTTTCTTATAATCGATCATTTTATCACCTTATCATAATTCAATTATAATAAATAATGTCAACTATATCAACAAGATATAGTGTATTTTAAAAATATATGATAGATTTATAATAGGAGTGATATATTATGAATGAAAATAAAAGAATGTTCTTACCGATGCTTTTAATAACTTTATTAATAGTGGCCTTTGCTGCTTTAGGTAAAGATACCTTAGTTGTTAATAGCTTGGTTTTTAATAACTATAATATTATTTTCCCTTTCACATTTATTGTAACAGCATATATGGTTCATTGTCTCGGAGCAAGACAAACACAAAAAGCAATTCACTATAGCATTTTTGTTTTTTTATTTTTTATAGTTTCTTTAATGTTTACATCTATATTTAAAAGTAATGAAAGCACTTATTATTTCAGAGCTTCTTTGGAATTTGTTTTTACTCCAAAAAGTATTTTATTAGGCAATATAGGTATTGCTTATCCTGAAATACCTAAATTAGTTTTATTCTTGAGTAGCTATTATATTAGCCAAACAATATTTATTAATTTATACAAAGCTTTGAAAGAAACAACCCCTAAGATATTTGCATATTTAATAAATTATATTATTGCCTATATATTAAATGTACTAGTCTATGTTGGTGGAATAAATTTATTGTTAATGATCGATAATAAAATAGCATTTAATGACTTCATTGTATCATTAACATCCGGTTTTCTTGGTGCTTTAGCAACTTGTATTGTTACTACAATAATTTATTCATTAATTACTTTATTAATTAAAAAAGATAATAGTATGATATTTAAAACAGCTCCATAGAAGCTGTTTTAATATGTTAAATAATAATCTTTTGTATCTGCTTTAATAGTTAAGTTAACTCTTTTAACTATTCCAACAGCTAAATCATGTTGGTTATATAATATAAGAATATCTTCTTTATTTATTATTGCTTCTGGGTCTATTTCCCTTATCTTAGTTGACCAATCATATTGATTTATCTTTTTGATTTGTTCTGAGTAAATAGATGAACTAGTTATTATTGCAGATGGGAATTCATATGTAATGGTTCCATCCCAATTTAAATCATTTTTATCATTGTATGAAATATTTAAATCTCCCATTTTTAATACATCTTTAAACTTTGCTTCAAGTACAACTAACTTTGCCTCTATTTTTGTTTCATTATCATAGATATCTTTTACTGAAATCATTATTTTCTTTTCACCTAATGTATTTGTATTAATTTTGTTAGGCTCAACTATAGTAGCAATATAACTATTAGAATTATCTATTACTCTTCTTAAAAACATTTCTACATCTAATTTATCATATCCACTTCCTACATAAATAGTTTTTAATAATACCTTTGGAGGAGTTGTATCTTCTACAATTATTTTTCCTTCAAACGTTTCGTTTTTATAAAAAACTTTGTATACATATTCACCAACTTTATCTGTTCTTGAATAATTATCTAGTGAAACATCTGATAGGTCAATCTTAGCTTCATTAATGTTGCCATCTGTAGATATATATAATTCTTTATCTTTTTTAAACTTAGAACCCAGCTCATATTTAACTTCATTAAGTTGAATAATTGTTTTTAGTGGTTCTTGATTACTGCTATTATTTTCTTTAAATAAAGTTTTAAATGAATCGAAATGTTTTGTATAGTTAAATAGATAAAAAACAATACCAACTATTAATGCTAATGTAAAAAGTAATCAGATCTCATTTTTTTCTCCTAAATCCAACGCGATATATAAATGTTCCTTGTAAAATCCTCTTCATAACGATTATATATTTTTAACACTTGATCAACTATAGCTTGAACTATGTTATCGCCTTTTCTTATTTTTAATTGTTTTAAATTGTTTTTCATTTCTTTTCTAAAAAAATAATCATCAATATATTTAGAAATAGTTGTATCTAATACCTCTATTTTACTTGTACTATCTCGATTATTTATATCAACAGAAAAGATATAATCTTTATAAACAGAGATTAATCTTTCAGATATATAATCTTCCTCTGTATATTCAAAATTGACTATTTTATGAAAATTGGGACAATATTTTAAAACTTTTTTATTATTTTTCATAAAACCACCACCTAATTAGAATAATCGTATAACATCTTGTATAGTTACATAAATCATCAATGCAAGTAATAAAAGAAAGAAAATTGTATGTAATGTATTTTCAAATTTTTGATTTACTGGTTTTCCAATTATTTTTTCTACTATTAAGAAGAATGCTCTCCCCCCATCAAATGCAGGAAAAGGTAAAATATTTATAAAACCTAAATTAATACTTAATAAAGCCATTAGATAAATAATATTGCTTAAACCATATTTTGACGTTTCATCTACTATTGTATATATTCCAACTGGTCCAGCCAAATTTTTAACAGATAACGTCCCTTTAAATAATCCCCCGATAGTAACAAACATTGTACTAACTACGGATTTAAATTCATTTATTGAATACTTAATAGCATTAGCAAATCCAGTATACTTTTTTTGTGATGGAACAAATCCAAATACTTTTACTTCTTGGTTATTTTTATTTTTTTCTATTTCAGGAGTTATTCTATAAGTAATTTCTCTACCATCTTCCTTTTCGACTAAAAGACTATATTCTTTACTTTTTTCTTTTAAATTCACTCTTAAAATAAACATATCCCAAGTATTTGTTTTCTTACCATTGACTGTTAATATTTTATCTCCAGCAACTATTCCTGCTTCTTGAGCTGGGTAACCATCTAACATTTTTCCAACAATTGTTTTTGGTTCTTGATAACCCCAAGCTAATGCAAATACAAATAGTAATATAATAGCCATTACAAAGTTATTAAATACCCCTGCACATATAATTATCATTCTATCTAACCAAGGTTTATTGCACATTAATTTACTTTTAGGTATCTTATTGTCATCTTCATACACTTCTCCAGCCATTTGAACAAAACCACCTAATGGAAACAATCTAAGTGAATATACAACTTTGTCTTTACCAGTTTTAGACCAAATCTTAGGACCAAATCCTAAAGCAAATTCATAAATATGAACTCCTGATTTTTTAGCAGCAAGAAAATGTCCCAATTCATGAATAAAAATTAATGTACCTAAAATCACTACTAATATTATAAAAGATGTCATATTAACCTCCTATGTAAATTCTAAATATTAAGAAACTTATTAAAACAAATATTAAACTATCAAAACGATCTAATATTCCACCATGTCCAGGTATTAAATTAGAAAAATCTTTTATATTATATTCTCTCTTAATAGCACTGAAGAATAAGTCTCCAAATTGACCAATAATCGATAATAAGACTGTTGCTGAAATAAATCTAAACATATTAATTGGCATACCAATTAAATTAATATAGATAATAGTAGATAAGAAAGTCCCCATTAATACACCAATGGCAAATCCTTCCCATGATTTCTTTGGCGAAATATGAGAGAAAAATTTATATCTACCAATTAATGTTCCAGATAGATAAGCAAAAACATCTGTGAAAATAGTTATTGATATTAAGTAAAGGAATACATTTTTATTATAATTAAAAACCGTTATTAATAAATTAAAACCTAAACCAACAATTAAGATAAGTCCTAAGTTTCTTAATGCACGATTAATTGTATAGTCAATCTTAGTAACGAAAATAGTTGGTAATAAAATAAGCAATGAAGCAATTGCTAATTTTGGATAATCCAATCCAAATAATATACTTGTTCCATCATAATTTGAATATACTATTAATAAAAATGCAATTAAACTTATTACTGTTAATACAATAGATAATTTCTTTTGATCTGGTTCTTTTAGTGAAACTAGTTCATTAAATGCAATTAGTGATATTAATCCTACTCCTATAGCATAAGGTATTCCACCTATAATTAGTAAAGGTATAGCAACTGCTGCCATTATCAAAATACTAATTGTTCTTTTTTTCATATAAGTTCCTCCATATATCCTTAATAAATTATACTATTTTACATATACAATTGCAAATAAATATAAAATAAAAACGACTATTTAAGTCGTTATTTTAAAATGAGTCAACGTTGATTTTAATTCTTTTTAATCCTTTATTATATGCAGCGGCTTGAACTAATACTCTTATTGAGTTAATCATTTTTCCACCACGGCCTATTACAACACCCATATCTTCATTATGAACTAGAACTTCTAGTATTGGATCTCCATTATCATCTTCAAATTGTTGAACTTTAATCATGTCTTTTTCTTTTGCGATGCTTTTAACTAAATGTTCAGTAAATAATACTAATTCTTCCATGATTACTTACCTTCTTTTTTAGTTGATTTAAATTTTGCAATTACACCTTTTTTACTTAAGATACTTCTTACAGTTTCTGTAGGTTGAGCTCCATTATTTAACCAATAAATAATTCTTTCTTCATCCAAAGTAACGTTTCCATCTTTACTAGTTACATCATATGTTCCTAGTGCTTCAATAAATCTTCCATCTCTTGGACTTCTAGAATCTGCTGCGACTATTCTATAGAATGGTTTCTTTTTAGCTCCCATTCTTTTTAATCTTAATTTAACTGCCATTATATTCCTCCTTTGTCTTAAATAATTTAACAAATTTATTAATTGTTGTCAACCTTTTTTAGTTTACAATGTCATAATGTTAAAAATAACTATTATGGTGTATAATTGTTATTGAAATGAAGGTTAAAAATGAATAATAATAAATTTAATAATAACACTAATCTTCCAAAAGAATTTGATTGCTTAATTATTTTTGGTTGCCATCGAAAAAAGATTCTAGATAGAAGAATAAATCATTTACTTCAAATTAACCAAGATATCAAGGTTAAAAACATCGTTATTTCAGGCGGAGTTGGATTACTTGGTAATTTTAATGAATCAGAGTATATACAAAAAAAATTAGATAATAAAATTAAAAATATTTTTTTAGAATCAAAATCTAGAACTACTAAGGAAAATATCGATTATTCTCTGTCAATAATTAAAAGTAACAACTTAATATCCGATGGTAAATTATTATTAATCTCAGATAAGTGGCATCTAAAAAGAATTAAAAGATATATGAAGAAAAAAACTTCTGTCATGTTGTTTTTGGAATTCCCAATTAAGCAAACAAAAACCCTTTAAATAGGGCGATTGTATACTTCTTGGTGGCTCCAGCGGGAATTGAACCTGCGACACAAGGATTTTCAGTCCTCTGCTCTACCGACTGAGCTATGAAGCCAAATG
>CAYTSC010000002.1:11139-54819 GCA_964440475.1 uncultured Muribaculaceae bacterium | reverse complement strand
GAAAATTGCATTGTATCTTCATTCATACGACTTGTAGAAGCATTACGAGATTCTAATAATTGGACACTGTCACAAAGAACCTCTGTAACATAAACTCTTTTTCCATCACTACCATCATAGTTACGAGTTTGAATTTTTCCTTCAACACCAACTAAAGCACCTTTTTTACAATAAGCACCTAGAAAATCAGCTGTAGATCTCCAAGCAACACAATTGATAAAGTCCGCTTCTCTTTCACCACTTTGATTAGTAAAAGTACGATTTACTGCCACAGTGAAGTTAACACTTGGCACTCCGTTAGCGGTTGTTCTTAATTCTGGATCTTTTGTTAATCTTCCAACAATAATGCTTTTATTCATATTCTTACTCCTTATCTAAATTGATTATTAAATGTCTAATTAAGTTTTCTTCAATAGCGGCTCTACGATCGAACTCAGCAATTGCTTCTGCACTTGCACTTAAACTCATAACAAAATAATATCCATTAACTTCTTTCTTAATTGGATATGCTAATTGTTTTTGGCCAAGTTCTTTAAAAGTTTCGACTTTTCCTTTAAAATCGGTAATTATACCTTTCAGGTAATTTGCGATTTTATCGACTTCGTCTTTTTCAATTGTCGACTTAACAATGAACATAATTTCATAATTGTTCATACTACACCTCCTTACGGTCTATTCGGCTTTATAAAAAAAGCAAGGAGCTTTTCGCTCATTGGTATTATAACACATCATTTTTTTTAATACAATTTTTTTATTTATTTTTCAATATATAACTTTCTCCTTGGTAAGAATCAGCATTATTAACAAAAGTCTCAACTACTTTTTCAATTGCCCTTAATTTTTCTTTAGGTTCTTTTTCAATTATCAAATCATCACTACCAAAATGAAAAGGAGTATAATTACCTAAAATTGCTTTTTTCAAATTATATTGCAAGAATGTTAAATACTCAGTCATAGCAGTCGCTTTACGGTTTACTTCCTCGCCTAATCTATTAGTTGTAAGCTTCTTTTCTTCATCACTCATTGTTAGGTACACTCTTATCAACTCGCTGACATACTCTATATCGGAATATATAGTGCATAATAACTCATAATCTATTTTCCTGTTTGGAGCAATAAACTCAACTAATCTTTCTGCAAAAACAATATTATATATTCCCTCTGTTTTTTCAATATTTCTTAACAAAATATAATAATAATCTTTTATTAATTGTAAATTTTCTAAAAATATTTGACCATTTTTTTCCATAATATCATCTCCTTGAGAGCATATATTAGCACGTTTTGTAAATAAGTAAAGGTATATTATTTAGTAACTTGCTGTTCTTTGCAATTAGTTAAGTCTCTTATAATCACATCACCATCTTGCATGGCAATATAAGGTAAATTGTTATTAGAACAAAAAATAACTGCTTCTTCAGCTAACGATGTTTCCCTATGATTTGATCTATAATGTGGGATAATCGCTTCATCAAAGAAACCAATTCCATCATAAATTGGCGGCAAATCACTTTCATAGGGATCTAGGTCTGGCTCATCCATAATTGCTACAGCTTCCAATCTTTTGGATAATAAACAAACTCCTGCACTATAACCTGCATATAGATAATTAGGATTATCTGAAAACTCTTTTAAAATTTCATCAAAACCACTCAAAAACATTGCTTTTCTTAAAACAAAAGTATTACCACCAATTACATAAAAAGCCCTTACTTTTTTAAATAACTCTCTTAGTTCGCCTTGTTTACCAAAATATTTTCTTAAATCCAATATTTCAACTTGGAAGCCCAATTCTTCTAACTCTTGAATATCGCTTTGAATACCTCTTATTTTTCTTTCTCCATCAGGAAACACATCCCTAGAGTTTGCAATTAAGTAAATTTTATTATCATTTTCTTCTAACCATTTTGTCAGCTCATATGCTTTGTTTCCTATTTTATAAGAAGATAAGTATAATTTCATATTTTAAATCATCTCCCTTAAACGTTAAACCTAAAGTAACAGATATCACCATCTTGCATTAAATACTCTTTTCCTTCTAGACGCATTCTTCCGGCTTCTTTAACTTTTAATTCTGATCCATATTTTTCAAGGTCAGTAAAGCTCATGATTTCAGCTTTGATGAACCCTCTTTGGAAATCACTATGGATAATTCCGGCACACTCTGGCGCTTTCATTCCTTTTTCAAATGTCCAAGCACGACACTCGTCCTTACCTGCTGTAAAAAAAGTTTCTAAACCTAATAGTTCATATGTAGCAAATATTAGTTTATCTAAACCACTATTTTTTATGCCTAAATCATTTAAGAATACTTTTCGATCATCATCTGATAACTCTGCTAATTCACTTTCTATTTTAGCTGACATAACAATTACACTTGCATTTTCATTTTCTGCATACTCTTCTACCTGTCTTGTATATTCATTGTGACCAACTATTGCGCTATCTTCATCCACATTCGCTAAATAAATAATAGGTTTTAATGTAATAAAATGAAATGGTTTTAAAACAAATAATTCTTCTTCAGAAAAATCTACTCTTCTTAACGGAGTATTTTGTTTAAGATTTTCAATGCATTTTTCGAGTAAGGATAATTCAAATAATTCTTGTTTATCTTTGGTCATAACTGCTTTTTTACTAATACGACTTACCCTATTTTCAGCTATATCTAAATCAGAAATAATTAATTCAACATTTATTATTTCTATATCTTCTATAGGATTAACAACATTTGAGACGTGTATAATTCCCGGATCATCAAAACATCTAACTACTTCAACAATTGAATCCACTTCTCTAATGTGTGATAAAAATTTGTTTCCTAATCCTTCACCTTGAGATGCACCTTTTACTAAACCGGCAATATCAGTAAATTCATATGTCGTTGGAACAACTGATTCAGGAAGATATAATTCTTCTAAAAATTCCAATCTTGAATCAGGAACAGTCACAACTCCAATATTCGGATCTATTGTTGCAAATGGATAGTTTGCTGCTAAAATATTTTTCTTTGTAATTGCATTGAATAAAGTGGATTTTCCAACATTAGGCAATCCAACAATGCCTGCTTTTAATGCCATAATATCTCGCTTTCTACATAAATGGTGAGGCTGCAAAGCCTAAAGGAATACCAATTGTATACCATATGATTATTAATATTAACCAAATTATTGCTGTAACAACGCTGTATGGAATCATATATTTTATTCCATCAGATATTGTCATTGTTTTGTCTTCATGATTATATTGTTTTAAAAATCCTAAGTATACTATAAAATATGCAAATAATGGTGTTAAACCCAATGCAACTGATTCTCCAGCTCTAAATATTAATTGAGCAAACTCTGGCGTCATACCAGCATCCATAAATACCCTTGTCGATATTCCAGAAAATATTGACCACCTTAATACTGTCTGTGGCAAAAAAATCGTCGCTATTGCCGATATAAGGAAGAATACAAAAACTAAAATTATTCCTCCAAAATTTGAATTTACTATTATATTAACCAACGATGCAGCGATAACATTACCTAAATATGTTCTTTTAAATACACTAATAAATACAGAAGCAGTAAAAATTAATACTAAAATTTTTCCTGATTTATTTAATGAATGACTTAAGAAATCGCTAAAGTTTTTATTGTTTTTGATTGTCTTAGCGCCTATACCATAAAATAAGCCTAAAATAACAAACAACATAGTTATAACAAATATAAATCCAGATGAGAAAAAAGAATTATAACCAAATAACTTATCAATATATAGAGTTTGTGAATAGTCTAATAAATTCCCTGATAATGGCAATCCAGGTATGATATTATAAGCAAAGAATAATAAATATATGACACCCATTCCAAGGCCAATAACCAGTCCTCTTAATTCTCTTTTACCCAGAGTGTATTCTTCTAATCCTTCCTCTGGTTCGTATTTATCTAGTCTTGGAATTACATATTTTTCTGTAACTATCGTTAACGCAAAACTTAGTAAAAAAACTGCTGCTATTGAAATAAATAAAAAACTAAATACTCCTATGGAATAGTTTTTATCTAATAAACTAGCACTTACTTCTGTAAATTCAATCAAAGACGTATCAACTGAATTAAGTAGTATATTAGCGCCTATTCCAGATGTAATACCGGCAAAAGAAGCAATTATACCTCCAGCAGGATTCCTTCTTCCGTATTTAAACAAAAGGGCCGCTATTGGTAACATCATTACTACAATAACTTCTCCACATATTGTCGCGACAATAGAATTAAATATTAAGAAAAACGTTACTCTGTTTTTATTTGAAAATTTTGTAATAAGAGTAAAAAAGGCTTGCAAGAAACCACTTTTTTCCATTATCCCTATTCCCAATAATGTAATTATTAACATACTTAAAGGGGCAAAGTTAACAAAATTTGTAACCGTTTTACTGAAAACATATTTTATTCCAGCTAGATTAAATAAAGAGTCTACATTTACAGAAACAGTTTCATACGTTTCAGTTACGGGATTTGCCTTTAAATATGTTGAACCCACATCAAAATAGCCTAGAATACCACTAAGCACTATTGTTGCAACCACTAATAAAATAAAGCTCATTACTGGGTGTAATTTAATTTTATCTTTTAAACTACTTCTTATCATTATGATCTCCTACAACTTTTTTTAGTTTTTTTTCAAACTTAAGTCTTTCCATCATTACTTCTCGTTTACAATTTAAACATTTCAATTTTATGTCCAAACCTACTCTTGTTATTTGCCAATGATTTACCCCGCAAGCATGTTCTTTTTTCATTATTACTTCATCATTTATTTTATATGGATTATTCATCTGCATCCACATCAATAGTTTTTAAGATTGATGCTAACTCCTCTTTGGTGTTAAATGGTATTTCTATTTTATTGCTTTTTATATTTACTTTAAGTCCAAATTTTTCTCTTAGCATACTTTGAAAAACCATATACTCTGCCGGTAAATTTGGTTTTCTAGAAATTTTTACCACGCGTTCAAAATTATCGCCTTTACTTAAATTTTCTAATTCATGAACAGATAAATTTTCTTTAACTACTTTATTTGCTAAATTAACTATTTGATTTTCATCAGATAATTTACTTAATATTCTAGCATGGCTCATCGATAATTCTTTATTGTTAACTTGATTTCTAACAGTTAAAGGTAATCTTAATAAACCGAGCATATTTGTTATATGAGTCCTATTTTTACTCACTTTTTTTGCTAACTCTTCCTGGGTAATATTTGTTTTATTGATTATTCTAAAATATCCTTCTGCTTCTTCTATTGGTGATAAATCTTCTCTTTGAACATTTTCTAGCACCGCTAGTTCCATCATTTCTTCATCAGTAAAATCACGAACTATAGCAGAAATTTTATTTAAACCAGCTATTTTTGATGCCCTTACTCTTCTTTCGCCAGCTATCAGTTCGTAGCCTTTTATACTTTTTTTAACAATAATTGGTTGAATTAGACCATTTTCCTTAATAGATTCGGCCAATTCATTTAATGATTTTTCATCGAAGTGTTTTCTTGGTTGATATGGATTGCTTCGTATTTCATCTAAGTTAATTTCTAAAATATCATTTTTATTAGCACTTTCTACTATGTTTTTTTCTAGTTGATTAAAATCAAACGTCTCGCCACCGAATAATTGATCTAATCCTTTTCCAAGTGCTTTTCTATTATTTTCCATTACGCTCAATCACTTCCTTTGCTAAGTTCATATATGCTTCATTAGCTCTACTATTTGGATCATACTCACCAATTGGTTCTCCATGGCTGGGAGCTTCCACTAATCTTATTAATCTTGGAATAATTGTATCAAATACTTTCTCTTTAAAGTATTTTCTTACTTCTTCAACCACTTCTAAACCTAGATTAGTTCTCGCATCTAGCAATGTTAATAAAACACCTTCAATAGTTAATTTTGGATTTAACTTTGCTTGAGTCATAATTATTGTATTTAGTAGTTGAGTTATTCCTTCTAATGCAAAAAATTCACATTGAACAGGAATTATTACTGAGTCACTTGCAACCAGTGCATTTGTAGATAGTAAACCTAATGAAGGAGGACAATCTATAATAATATAATCAAATTTATCTCTAACATCTTCTAAGCCGTTTCTTAATTGTTCTTGAAATTTAAAAGATTCGTTTGTATAGGCTTTTTGAATTAATTCAACATCTAAACCAGCCATATTTATCGAAGCAGGAACCACATATAAGTTATCGAATCTTGTTTTTATAATTACATCTCCAGCAGTTGCTGTTCCATTAATTAAGTCATAGGCTGTTTTTTCATAATCTCCCTTACTAATTCCCAATCCTGTTGAGGAATTACCTTGTGGATCCAAATCTATTAGTAATGTAAGTTTACCAAATTTACCTAATGATGCAGCCAAATTAATACTTGTCGTTGTTTTACCGACACCACCTTTTTGGTTTACTAATGATATAACTTTCGCCATGTTACCACACCTTTTTCTTTATATATTTTAACATAGTTACAACTAAATGTCGAAGATATTTTTCTATATAAATTATTTTAAAATAATAAAATTGTCTAAAAAAAAGAAAGAATTAACTTTCTTTTTTGTCTTGCGTTTTTTTAGTAACACGAACTTGTCTTCGTTTTGGTTTTTCATCTTCTTTTACATCTGGTTGTTGTTCGTTATCTGTTATTTTACCAGTTTCTACTAATTCATCAATTTCTTCTTTAGTTAAGGTTTCTCTTTCTATTAAAGCTTCACTTATCAATTTAACTAGTTTTTCATTTTTCTTCAACACACCTGTTGCTCTCTCATAACAACCATCAATTATTTTTCTTGTCTCAACATCTATCTCTAACGCTACTTTATCTGAGAAATTTCTAGCTTTCGCATAATCCCTCCCTAAAAATACGCCTTCTGTTTTTGTTTCAAATTGAATAGGACCTAAATCACTCATTCCGTATTCTGTTACCATACTTCTGGCTAGTTTTGTAGCACGCCCAAAGTCATCAGATGCTCCTGTACTTATCTCACCGAAGAATAGCTCTTCGCTTACACGACCACCTAGTAAACCAGAAATCATATCTAACATTTCGCTTTTAGTCGCTATGCCTTTTTCTTCTTTTGGAAGCATCATTGTATAACCGCCTGCCATACCTCTTGGTATTATTGTTATTTTATGAACAATATTAGCGTCTTCAAGTTTTAAACCGATTACTGCATGCCCTGCTTCATGTAAACTAACTAATAATTTTTCTTTATCCGTTATTTTACGACTTACTTTAGCTGGTCCTAAAAGAACCCTATCCGTTGCTTCATCAATTTCGGACATACTAATATCTTGACGATTACGACGAACAGCTAGTAAAGCCGCTTCATTTAATAAATTTTCTAAGTCTGCCCCACTAAATCCTGGCGTTCTTTTTGAAATGCTCTTTAAGTTAACGTCTGGTCCAAAAATTTTGCCACGAGCATGAACTCCAAGAATTTCTTCTCTTTCATTAACGTCAGGCAAACTAACTGTTACTTGACGATCAAACCTTCCTGGGCGAAGCAATGCTGGATCTAATACATCTGGTCTATTTGTAGCGGCCATAATGATTATTCCTTCATTGGCTCCAAAACCATCCATCTCAGTTAATAATTGGTTTAGTGTTTGTTCTCTCTCATCGTGTCCTCCGCCTAAACCAGTTCCCCTTTGACGACCGACAGCATCAATTTCATCAATAAATATTAAACATGGCGCTGAATGCTTGGCCTGTTTAAACATATCACGAACACGACTAGCACCTACTCCAACAAATAACTCTACGAAATCAGAGCCGCTTATATAAAAGAACGGAACTTCTGCTTCACCTGCAACCGCACGCGCTAATAAAGTTTTTCCTGTACCAGGAGGTCCTACTAACAATACTCCTTTTGGAATTCTTGCGCCCAGTTTTTGAAATTTTTTGGGATTTTTCAAGAAATCAATTAGCTCTTTTACTTCCTCTTTTTCTTCTTTTAAACCAGCAACATCTAAAAATTTCACTTTTTTCTCATCGGCATATAATTTAGCTCTACTTCTTCCAAAATCCATTGATTTATTATTTCCACCCGATATTTTACTAAACAAGAAAACCATTGCTCCGATTAATAATAATAAGGGTAGAACATTCATCAACACCATAACTATCGAACTGTTTTCAGGGTTAGATTTAGTAGTTACTTTAAATTCATTCTCCTCAGAATATTTTAATATTTTAGAAATTACTGCCTCCGATAAAGGAGCATCTACTTTAAAAGATTCATTTTTAGAATATTTTTTTAACTTTCCTTCTATATAGTATATTCCTCCACCACTTTTTGGAGTTACAACAATTTCCTTTATTGTGTTTTTTGTCATATTAGTAACTAACTCATCATAAGTAAATTTATTTACTTTATATTGGCTTAAGTTAACAAAGAAAAACACAACCAACATTACTACTCCTAGCAATATATATGGGTAAAGTGCTTTCATATTTTTTTTCTTTTGATTTATCATATTATTTTCCTTTCTTAATGTATTCTAAGATGATGTCATATTCATCATTACAATCATATATAGATTTTTTTATTCCTGGGAGCCACAATATTTTATTGCTTGAGTCAATTACAATCGGATATGTATCTCTATTTTTTATGTCTAACTTCTCATCAATAAATATATCTTTTACTTTTTGAGTTCCAGAATTTTTAACTATTATTTTGTCTCCATTCTTTCTGTTTCGAACAAGTAAAGGCAACTCTATATCATTTTTATTTAAATATATTGAGTAATTGCTTTTATCTTTATTTTCATCAGACAAACGGATTATATCACCATTTGGTAGTACTATTTTTTTGTCGATGATGTACTCATATTCAACAACATTTTTTTTTGCTTCAAACTCAAAGAATATTTTATCATAACTTTTCCTTACTATCAACTTATTTGGTAAAGAAATAGATGCATTAGGCCTTTTGTTTTGTATTATTTTTAAAATATCTAAGACGTTTATTCTTGTTAATAATGTAACATCATTTTGATAAATTTCTTTTAATATTAATTCGATTATTTTTTCTTGAATAACTTCATCTATAAAATTGAATTTTGATAAATTTAATATATTGTTTTTATATTCTTTATCAAATATGTCCTTCGTTTCCTTTAAAATATATTTATCATATGTATTTAAAGCACTACTAAATTGATTAATTTTGTCTATTAGTTGTGGATTCTCTTCTTTTAAAATAGGAATTATTTTTTTTCTGAATCTATTCCTAGTATAATCGTCGCTAAGATTTGATTCATCTATATAATATTTTAAACTTTGTTGTTTTAAGTAATCGACTATTTCATCTTTGGAATGTTCAATTAAAGGTCTAACATAAATATATCCCTCAGCTTCACTCATTTCTCTAAAGCCTATATAACCAGAAAATACCGATCCCCTAGTTATTCTCATTAAAATAGTTTCAACTAAATCGTCTCCATGATGCGCTGTTAATATATATTTTGTTTTATATTTATCTGCTATTTTTTTAAAAAAATCATATCTAATATTTCTCGCTTCTTCTTGAAAGTTTTTTTTGGAATATTTTTTTATACTCTTCTTTTCAAAAGCAATATCGTTATTTTTACATAGCTGTTCTAAAAATATTTCTTCTTCCAAACTTTCTTTTCGTTTATTATAATTTACGTGGGCAACTACAAAATCATAATTATTTTTAATTAATACTTCAAATAAAAACATCGAATCAGGACCTGCTGAAAGACCGACAATAAGTTTCTTTTTTTTAATATTTAAATCATTTAATAAATTCAAGCATTTTTCCATGTTATTCCCTCTTCACGTGTATTGTATCACATTAAAATATTTTCTAATTAAAAAACTCGCTTTTGCGAGTCTTAATTAACGTTTCGAGAATTGAGGTGCTTTTCTTGCTGCTTTTAATCCGTATTTTTTTCTTTCTTTTTTACGTGGATCACGAGTAATAAAGCCTCCAGCTTTTAATATCTTACGATATGAATCTTCTCTTGTTTGATCAGTACTTTCATCATAAGTTAATAAAGCTCTTGTAATACCTAGACGTATTGCTCCTGTTTGACCAGAATATCCTCCGCCTTTAGCATTTACTTCAATATCGAATGCTTTTTCATTATTCGTAGCAACTAATGGTTGCTTTAAATCCATTACCATAGTTGCAAAAGGCATATATTCTTCTACCGGAACTCCATTTACATTGATTTTTCCAGTTCCTTTTTTCATTGTTACTCTTGCAATAGAGCGTTTACGACGCCCCGTAGCAATTATTATATTATCTTTACTCATATTGCCTCCTACTTAATTTCCATAGCTTTTGGTTTTTGAGCTTGATGTTCATGTTCTGGTCCTGAATATACAAATAATTTTCTGTACATTTGTCTTCCTAATGTTCCTTTTGGTAACATTCCTTTAATTGCTCTTTCAACCATTTCTTCGGGATATCTTTCAATCATTTCTTTTGCTGTTCTTGTTCTCAAACCTCCAGGATATCCACTGTGATTATAGTATAGTTTTTTATCAAGTTTACTTCCAGTTAAATTAACTTTTTCAGCATTGATAATAATAACGTAATCACCACAATCAATGTGAGGAGTATAAGTTGGTTTATGTTTCCCTCTTAATACAACCGCCACTTGTGCAGCTAAACGACCTAAAGTTTCGCCTTCAGCATCAACAACAAACCATTTTCTATCAACGTTTTCTTTTTTTTGCATAAATGTTTTCATATTTTTTTACCTCTTTCGTTACTTTCATTTATTATCTTTCCCAGAGATAACAAAATACTTGTAATAAAATGTACCAAGTAGAATTATAGGGCAAGCAATCACAAAAGTCAAATGAAATCGTTGCCTTTTTAATTGTTTTTCATTTCATCTATTGTTTTCTTTTAAAAAAACTTAATATTTTTGATTTTGGTGGTTGGTTAACTTTGTTTAAAGGATTTAAATCCAACTGATCAATATTATCATTTTCTTTTGTATTTTCTATTTTATTCAGTAAATCATCTATATATTTTGAAACTATACTGCATTTTTCAATTTTTTCTCCAGCCTCTAATCTTTCTATTGTTGCTTTTCTTAGTTCTATGTCATCACTAGTTGTATAAAGAAGATAATTAATTAATTCAAGATAATTTTCTTTAACTAATTCTTTTTCTCTGATTTTAGATAAATATTCCATATCCTCTCTATGATGTTTGGTTTCAAGACTAGCTTAAATTGTTGCCTTTTGAATTAAAAGTTTTCTTATATAGTGTTCAATTGCTTCTGCAGCTAATTGCACATCCTCTTTATGATGTTTTCCTTTCAATGAATCTTCATTTGTCATTAATGTATACAGATCCGCAAATTTATCAGTACTAAAAACTTCACACATTATTTTTATATCATGTTCCTGATAACCACTTTCATATAGCTTTGCATTTGAAAGTAACTTTTCAAATAGAAGAACATTTTCATCTACTATTTCATTTAATAGATTTAAATATTCTATATATTTTGGATTTAAATAACCCTTCATATACTCCGTGTCTTTATCACATATGTAATAATACTCATAGTCTTCATATATTCTACTATTATTAAATGAGTCATCTTTTAACTCGAATCCTCTTGTCATATACTTATGCATTGCACAAGCTTTTCTAAAGCTTTTTACATGTCTCAATGCTTCTATCTCTTGTTTATAATATTTGCCCTTTATTTTTGTTGGCTCTGTCATTATGTTAAATAAATGCATACCCGACAATGGTTTTTCAGACAAAATCCTCATGTTTTCCAAATGATTTTCATCGTTTAGAGATTCTGGGTTAAGCGCTAAAAGATTCATTCCTGATTGAGGAAAAGAATTATCAGATTGTAAACATTCGCTGTTTGCTTCGGATATCATTTTTACATGTTCACGATGATATTTACTTTTTATAGAATCCTCGCTCATTGCAACATTTGCAAGTGCCTCGGCAATTCTTGCATCGGCTTTTTTATCCTCTTCTTCAAGATTTTTATCTTTAGCTTCAACAATAGCTTTCAAGTCTTCATCATGATATGGACTATTAATAAATGCACTCTCATTTATAACCCATAATGCATACCTAATATTTGGTGCCTTAGAAATTTTTGCCATATCTTTATAATAATTTTTACTATGCAAAAAATTTGGAGAACATAACCTATCATATAGGTGCCAGCATCCTTCACCATTTTTTAATTTGTTCTAGTAGTTTTTTTAAACTTTCTTTAGTCATTTTAATCCCCCTGACTTGTTAAATACGTTCTATCACACAATTACTCTTTTTCAATATTCAATTTTTACTAAGTATAATCCAGATGCAGGAACTGTTGTATAACTTATTATATCTTCCTTATTATCAATTAGTTTTTTAAGTTTTTCTTCAGTCATTTTTCCTTTGCCAATTTCAATTAATGCCCCGACCATATTTCTTACCATATATGTATAGAAAGACTTGGCCTGGAATTCAAAGTATATTAAATCATTTACTATTATTATTTTTATTTTCTTAATATAACAGTCATAATTGTTTCTTTTTCCACACACAAAATTTTCAAAGGAGTGTTCACCCAAAAATAATTTACTTGCTTTTTTCATTTTACTAACGTTTAACTTATGGTTGTAATTATATACATAATCCTTACTTATAGGATCATATTTCCCAACATTTAATATATACTTATATATTTTATTTTTCACCATAAATCTTGCATGAAAATCATTTTTCACTTTAATAACATCATTTACATAAATTGATTTGTCTATTAGATCATTTAGAAATCTCATTAAATTATATTTTTCCAAATCTAAATCTAGATCAAAATGACACTTTTGATCTAATGCATGCGCGCCTTTATCTGTTCTACCTGCGCTTTTTACTGTAACCGGTGATTTATTCAACTTGGTTAGAACTTTTTCCAATTCTCCTTGAACTGTTTTTTTATTCTTTTGTCTTTGAAAACCATTAAATTTAGAACCATCATAACTTATTGAAATTAAATATTTCATCGTGCACCAATAATGTTAAATATAAAATTTAATACATATACCAATATTATTAATATATCCAGTACATAAATTTTATTTTCATTTAAATTCGTTCTAATTTTATTAGCATTATACAATTTTAAAATCATATTTTGTTTTAAATTACTAACTTGTATTTTTGTGTTTTTTAATATTGAAGGAGCGCTTTTAATAATAACAATTATTTTTCCTATTATTGTTTTATAAAAATAATCAAATCCTCTACTAGCTTGACTATTAATAATTTTATCAGTAGTGGATAACATAATTGGTATTGACTTTATTAATAACATAATTCCTAATGTTATTCTTCCTGTTTTAATAAAGAATATATTGAATGGTTTTAGTACATTGTCAATTCCGTTCGCTATTTCTATCGGACTTGTAGTGTATGTTAATAGCATAATCATTTCTATTAATATCGCCACTCTAATCATTAATAATATACAAATAGTTAATTCAATATTTAATAATGCACAAAATATGACAAGAAAAATAAATGCATACCTAAATATATATAATATCTTAAAATAATACTTTGTTGGTACATTACTTAATAATAATTGAATTCCAGTTATTGACAAAAGCACCATCAAAAACATTTCATGATATACAAATAAAGATAGTATCGAAAGAATAAAAATCACTATTTTTGACGTTGAATTTAAATTATGAATTGGAGATTTAATTGGATAGTACTGGAAATAATTTTTATTTAACATCTCTATATACCTCCTTTATTAATTCGTTTATCTCATATTGATTTACCATGTTAGAACCTTTTTCTCTTGCTTTTAATACAAAAGATATTATATTAGGAATTTCAAAGTGTTTATCTATTTCTTTATTATATAGCTCTTCTTTTGTACAACTGAAAACAACTTCACCTTTTTTAATTACGTAATAATAATCAACAAAATTTAATAAGAAGTTTGTATCATTCGAAATAACAATTATTGTTCTATTATACTTTGTCTTTAATAATTTAATTAATCTGACTATGTTTTCTCTATCTTGGTGATTTAATCCTTTCTCAAACTCATCAAAAATGATTACATCTGGATTATAAGCAATTATCGAAGCTAACATTACTTTTTTTTGTTCAGTTAAAGACATTTCTAACGGATTTCTTTTATAGTAATTTTCATCTAAGCCAACCATTTTTAATGCGTCAATAGGTCTAACATCTATTTTATCTGTTCTATAATTATAGTGTTTCATACCATATTCTATCTCTTCTTTTACAGTTTTATGAAATAGAAAATCATTAGGATTTGAAAAAACATAACCAATTTGAAATCTTAAACTATTAATGTTTTTAATATATCTTCTGTTTTCAATTATATGCTTTCCAATCTTAATTTTTCCAATATTAGGAAGTTCTAAAGCACAAATTAGTTTACCAATAATCGATTTATCAGCATCACCCAATATTGCAGTCACCTTTTTTTCTGGTATTGTTAAAGAAAAATTATTTAATATTCTTTTTTCTAATGGGGTTCTATAATTTCGATATAGCGTTACTTTTTCAAATTTTATTTCCATAGAACACCTACCAATTCATCTTCGTCATAATATATTTTTTCAATTAAGTCATAGGCCAGTAGTTGTTTGCTTAAATCAATCATAAATGGAAGATTGAACCCTAATCTTTTCAATATTTTTTCTTCAGATAAGACGGATTTGGTTTCTCCCTCAACTAATATTTTTCCATTATCCATAACAATTAAATATTCGGTTAATAATGATTCCTCAATATCGGATGTAATATTTATTAATTGAATTTTTTCTTCTTCTAATAGTTTTAACAATTTAATTTTATCTGTTTTAGTTAAATATGTTAATAAACCATCTATTATTATTGTTGATGGATTCATTAGTATAACACTGATTATTTTAATTAACGCTTTTTGTTCGTTATCAATTGTATTTGGATCTCTATGAATAATATTTTTTATATCAAATGTTTTTGATATTTTTTTTATTTTTTCAGTTATAATATCCTTTGAATAGCATAAATTTTCCATACCAAAGGCAAGTTCATCTTCAACAGTTTCTGCAATAAAAAGAAAATCATTTAATATAACGTTAACATTTTTTCTAATTTTATATAAATTTTTTTCATTTAGTTTTTGACGATAGATTGAGACTTCATCAGATAAAAATATTCCTGCAAAAATTTTAGCTAGAGTCGTTTTACCAGAGGCAGGAGTTCCAATTATTGTTGTATCAACATCGAAAATATTCATATTAAAATCATCAAAAATCTTTTCGTTTTTGTAAGAAAAGTTTAATTTTTTAATTATTATGTTTTTTTTCATATTATACACCTCAAAAAAAGATATAATCAGGTTGATTATATCTTAAAAAGTCAAAATATACAATTTATATAAATAATGTCTTTGTTCGTTGATGAACTATTTTTTTCTTTGAAGACGTTTTTTTATTTTTGTATTTAGAAATTAGAATTGGTTTTTGTTCTTTTAATGATCTTTTGACATCAATAATTCTTTGATTAGAGGAACCTTTAAATTTTAAGTCTAGGCTTTTTTCTTCTACTTTAAATCTTCCATCAATTAATACATCAATATTTTTTAGAATATCCATATAGATAGGTTTTTGTTCGCTTAATTTAACTAATTGTTCAAAAGTGAACCCGGTATAACACCAAACGTTCAATCCTTTTTGTTTAACATAAGCAACAAGTATATTTAATGCTTCTGGTTGCGACATTGGTTCTCCACCAGAAAACGTTATTCCATCTTGATTTTCTAAATTATCTATTTTTTCGATTATTTTTTGAATTGTTGTTTCCTTACCAGAGTTGAAATCATGTGATTCCGGATTATGACACCCAATACATTTATGAGGACATCCTTGGAACCAAATTACTGTACGAAGCCCTTCTCCATCGACTATGCTATCTTTTGTAACCGGACCCGATAGCCTTACTTTCATATTATTCATTATGAATGCTTAACTCTATCGTGTTCTTCGGCTTTCTTACCATCATTAAATCTGTCAACAGTACCAACTAAATAACCAGTTATTCTTCTAATTCTCTCGAAATCCACTCCATCAGCTTCTGTTCTTCCACAACCTGGACATTGATCATTTATCACTCCGACAAAACCACAAACTGGGTCTCTATCCACCGGATGATTAATGGCTCCATATCCAATTCCGTTTTCCTTCATTAATCTTACTACTTTAACAAAGGCTTCAACATTATCTGTTGGATCTCCATCTAATTCAATATAACTTATATGTCCAGCATTAGTTAAGGCATGATATGGAGCTTCTGTTTTTATTTTGTGTTCTATTGTTGTAGGGTAATATACAGGAATGTGGAATGAATTTGTGTAATATTCACGATCTGTAATATTTGGAATTACTCCATATATCGATTTATCTATTGCGGTAAACCTTCCACTTAACCCTTCTGCAGGTGTAGCAATTAATGTGAAATTCATACCAGAATCTTTAGCATATTTATCACATTTTTTACGCATATATCCAATTATTTCTAAACCCAATTCCTGAGATTTTTTTGATTCTCCATGATGTTTGCTTGTCAATGCTTTTAATGTTTCTGCTAAACCAATGAATCCCATTGTTAATGTACCATGACCAAGAACTTTTCTTACCTTATCTTTCGGTTTTAATTTGCCTGAATCCATCCATATTCCTTGTCCCATTAAGAATGGGAAGTTCGAAACTCTCTTATTAGCTTGGATTTCAAACCTTTCTAATAACTGGTCTTTAACCAAATCCAATATTTCATCTAGTTCTTTATAAAATCCTTTCATGTCTGGCTCTTTTCTAGACTTATCTAAAATTCCATATTTAATTCCTAGACGAACTAAATTAATCGAAGTAAATGATAAATTACCGCGACCTGGAGTTATTCCTTTATCTTTATCATATGCATTTGCAAGAACTCTTGTTCTGCACCCCATATAGCCAACTTCTGTTTTATAATTTCCCTCTTCATAAGTTGCTAAATTAAATGGTGCATCAATAAATGAGAAGTTAGGGAATAATCTTTTTGCCGAAACTTGGCAAGCTAACTCAAATAGATCATAGTTTGGATCTTTCTTATTATAGTTTATCCCCTCTTTTACTTTAAATATTGAAATAGGAAAAATTGGTGTTTCTCCTCTTCCTAAACCAGCATCTGTTGCCAGCAAGAAATTTTTAGTAACCATTCTTCCTTCTGGAGAAATATCTGTACCTAAATTGATTGAACTAAATGGAACTTGAGCCCCTGCACGACTATGCATCGTATTTAAATTATGAACAAAAGCTTCCATTGATTGATATGTTGTGCGATTTGTTTTTTGCATTGCTTTATCATAAGCGCTTCTAAATACTTTTATCACTTGTAGTGATTCTTTCGCATATTTATCTAACTCAGATATATCAAAATCAATTGAAGTAATTTTAGAAATGTCTTTTTCGATTTGACTAAACGTAATAAATGATAGAAATCCTTCGACTTCTAGAAAATCATATATTAATTGTTTTAATTCTTTTTTGAATGTTTTTAAAACTCCAGGCGCCATAAAAAAGTCAAATGCCGGAACACTTTGGCCACCATGTTGATCGTTTTGGTTTGCTTGAATAGCAATAGCGGCAAGTGAAGCATAGCTCATTATACTATTTGGTTCCCTTAAGAAACCATGACCCGTTGAAAAACCACCTCTAAATAAATCGTTTAAATCGATTTGGCAACAAGTTGTTGTTCCCATTGGCAAAAAGTCCATATCATGAATATGAATTCTTCCTTCATCATGAGCATCACAAAATCTTTTATCAACTAAATAAGCTTTGGCAAATTCTTTAGAAATTGTACTTCCAAATTGAAGCATTGTACCCATTGCAGTATCACCATCAACATTGGCATTTTCTCTTTTCCCATCTGCTTCTGATGACTCTTTTAAACTCAATTGTTCTACTGCTTTGATTAACTTACTTTGTCTTTGAGAAAACGTTTCCCTTGCGGATTTTCTTCTTTCACGATATTCAGAGAAAGATTGATAAACATCTCTAAAACCCATTTTTTCCAGTGTTTTTTCGATTATACTTTGAATTTCCTCAATGTTGATTTCTTTTTTATCAACATAGTCTTTTTGTATTTGATCAATTACTTTCAAATACACCTCATTGATTACTCCGTCAGTATAGTCTGAATTTTCTATACTATCAAAACCTTTTTTAATAGCTATTGCTATTTTCCCCCCGTTGAAAGAGACTTTTTTGCCATCGCGTTTTATGACACTTAAAGTCTTGAAAAAATTAGATTTGTCCATATCATACACCTCCCACAGTCGATATCTTACAATCACTTTGACTAATTATATATATTAAATCGTCCTTAATTGTATATTAAGTATACCTATGAAAAAATAAAATTGCAATAGTTATTTTGTGAAGTTTTTATTTGTTTTCTGATTGCTCTTTTTTCAATACTCTTAATAATAACTCTCCTTCCTTTGAGTATAAATGCTTTTCCCTTGCATACTTTGCCATATAATCAGGGTCTTCTAATTTAACAATATTATTTTGTAAAAATGTTTCATCATCTAAAAGATTGTTGTATTTTTCTATTAGTTTTTTTTCCATCTTATAATTATTAACAATTTTTGATAAATTATCATACGCGATAAAACTAAACCAGATAGCAAGTGCACACATAGTTAAAAAAAAGATAGTTATTCTACGTTTATCTTTTTTAGATTTTTTTCTCATTTAGTTTCACCCCTTTACTATTAATCTCATTATATATAGGTATTATTTTTAATTCAATGATGGTCATTAAATTTTACTGGAATTTAACACAATTTTACACTTGTTTTTTTTACAAACAAAAAGAAATTGTTAAAACTTCTTTTTATAATTTGGTAAAACAAAAAGAAGAATTACTCTTCTTCGTCTTGTTCTTCTAATACTTTATTGTACTCATCAAGAATTGCATCTTGGAATTGTTTTCTTACTTCTGGAGTAATTGGATGTGCAACGTCTTTATATGTGCCTGTTGAAGTTTTTCGACTAGGCATTGCTATAAATAAACCATTATCTCCCTCGATGATTCTAATATCATGTACAGCAAATCCATCGTCAATAACCACATTAGCGATTCCTCTTAAACGCGAATCGGCCTTTTCAGTTTTGCGAACAGATACCGATGTAATTTCCATAACAACGCTCCTTCTAAAGTTTTTAACTCAATTTTATTTTATAATATTGCAATTAAAATTGCAAGCATTATACTATTTTTAATGTTTTTCTTTATTTTTTTACTAACAACTAAGTTATCTCATTACATATTTCAATAAATACATCAACAGGTATTTCTTCTGCTCGCGAAGTTAAACTTAAGTTGTTTTTTATTAATATTTTTTCTATTAATGATAAATCATAGTTTTTCAAGTTGTTTTTTATTGTTTTTCTTTTAAATTGAAATGAATCTTTAAGTAACTTTTCAAATTTTTCATCTTCAACTATTATTTTCCTTTTTATTGATTCTAATAGAATCAACTCACTATCAACATCTGGAATTGGATTAAATGATTTTCTATTAACTGAAAAAAGTTTTTTTATATTAAAGTAATAGTTCAAATACACCGTCATTGAACCATATTCTCTGGATTTTGGCATTGCTGAAAATCTTTCAGCAACTTCTTTTTGAACCAGTAAAACCATTTTTTTAACCGGTAACTTATCCTTTATTATTTTAGTAATAATAGCGCTTGTAATATAGTATGGTACGTTTGAGATTATATATAAATTATTGTACTTTTTTTCTTTTAATTCAGTTAAAACATCGGATTTAAGAAAATTTTCATATAATATTTTTCTTTTTTCTGACCTTAATGGTTCTAAATATTCTTTTAAATCTTTATCTATTTCATAACCAATATAATTAGGATCATAATTCATTATTGCTCTAGTAAGGTCTCCTTGACCCATTCCTATTTCTATTACCAAATCTTCTTGATTATATTCAATAGAACCGGCTATTTTTAATAGTAAGTTTTTGTCTTTAATAAAATTTTGACCCAATCTTTTTTTGGCGCGATATTTTTTCATATTATATTTAAAAAAGAGTTATTCTCCTCTTTTTTCATATCCTTTTCTTAATAAATCATATTTAATTTGACTTCTACCAATTTTTCTTCCTGCAAATTCCTCTGACTCCGTTAATAAGTCAATAGAATTTCCTCCAACTCCACGATCTAAAACTATAGCAATAACTGGCTCATTTGAAACTCTAGACGATTCAAACTTTATAATTGAGCCACAAGGTAAGTTTCTTGATGAAGCAACAATTCTAACCGCTCCATAGTCTCTATCGTTATGTATAGTTCTTCCATCTCTTACATCTTGACTAGTACAACCTAAAAAACCAGAACATAATGCACAATCTGCTCCATAACCAGTTAAATCACCAACATATGTATCAATTGGCGAATATAAATCATTATAATTTATTGCATTCATAACTTCTGTCATAGCGCTCAAATTCAATGTTTTGTTCAAGTTGTTATTAACAACTTTGTTTTCATCATGGGCTGTAACAGTTCTTACAAAAGCCATTAAAAAAAGCATTGCGATTATCTTTGTCGTTTTAAATATATAATGTAATAGTTTTCTCACTTTGTCACCTCATTTAGTATGTATAAATTCTACCATATTGGTGATTATATGTCAAAAATTTGTTCAATGTTTTTTTCTGTTTTCTCTGATACTTCTTCAAGAGTTGTTTCATATAAATTTGCTATAAACTTTGCTATTTCAAATGTATATTTTGGATAATTAATTTTTCCTCTATATGGTTCTGGAGTTAGATAAGGACAATCTGTTTCTAAAACAATATCATCCAGAGCTATTTTTAATAATACTTCTTTTAATTTGCTGTTTTTGAAGGTTACAGTACCATTTATTCCAAGTTTAAACCCCATATCAATATATATCTTTGCCGTTTCATAACTACCGCTAAAAGAATGAATGATACCCTTAACATTATACTTTTTTAATATATCAATTGTATCTTTCGTAGCATCACGACTGTGAATAACAACTGGAAGATTATTCTCCTTAGCTATTTTTAATTGATTTTCAAATTGTATTTTTTGCAATTCAATAAATTCTTTTCCATAGTGATAATCTAGGCCAATTTCTCCAATTGCTATTATTTTATTGTTTGTTATGTTTGTTTCAAGTAAATCAAACCACTTATCAGTAGCATTTTGAACAACATTTGGATGTATTCCCAAAGTCCCATAAAGACAATCATATTTATCAACCAGTTCAATTATTTCTATATTGCTTTCGTGGTCACATCCTCCTAAGATAAGTCTATTTATGTTATTTTCCCTAGCTTCTTTAATTACCATATTAATATTTTCGTAATATTCTTTAGATATATGACAGTGACTATCAGTAAACATATTATTTCTCCTTATTTATTACTAATCCATTTTCAAATAATTCAATAACATCTAATAAATAATATATATAATGTTTTTTTATTTTACTCAAAATCAAACTAATTATAATTCTTTTATTATGATATTTGATTTTTATACTTGGATCAATCTTGCTTAAATTATGTAAAAGTTTATTTCCGATAACTTTTTCAGATAATTCTCTCGGAATAATAATGTCTATTTGCTTTTCTGTTTGATTGATTTGCGTTATTTTATTCTTTTGTGCCCAATTTTCAAATAATCTCTGATGTAAATATACATCTATTGTTTCGTTTAATATACCAAATCTATCAATAATTTCACTTTTTATTTCTTTTAATGTTTTACGATCAACAACTTCATTAATTCTTTTATGAATTTCAATTTTAATCATTTCGTCATTTACAAAATCATCTGTAATGTGAGTTTCAACATCTATAAGGTTTTTTGTTTCTTGTTCTTCTTCAATTTTATTACCCGCTATCTCTCTCATTTTTTCATTAATCATTTCCATGTATAATTCAATTCCAACCGAATCTATGAATCCCGCTTGTTCACTTCCTAAAACATCGCCTGCGCCTCGTATTGCTAAATCCCTCATTGCTATTTTATATCCACTTCCTAATTCTGTGAATTCCTGTATTGATTTTAATCTTTGAATAGCATTTTCAGTTAGTAACTTGTGTTTTTTATACATCAAATATGCATAAGCAATTCTATCGCTCCTACCAACTCGTCCTCTAATTTGATATAACTGGCTTAAACCAAATTGATCTGCATCTATTACTATTAATGTATTAACATTAGGTATATCTATCCCAGACTCAATTATGGTAGTACAAACTAAAACATTGTATTTTCCCTCAATGAAATTTTCCATTATTCTTTCTAATTCTTGCTTATTCATCTGACCGTGTGCAGATATTACAGAAGAATCTGGTACAAGTTTTGAAATTTTGTATGCTTTTTCTTCTATATTATTAACTCTATTATATAGTATGAAACATTGGCCATTTCTTGATATTTCTTTATAGATTGAATCTCTAATAATCATTTCATCTTCTTCTATTACATATGTTTGAACTGGATATCTATTAACTGGTGGGGTATCAATAATGGATAAATCTCTTATTCCTGATAATGCCATTTTCATTGTTCTAGGTATCGGGGTTGCAGATAACGTTAAAACATTTATATTCTTCTTAAATGATTTTATTTTTTCTTTATGTAAAACTCCAAATCTTTGTTCTTCATCAATAACTAATAAATTTAAATTTTTGTATTCTATTTTTTCATTTAGAAGTTTATGTGTTCCAATTATTAAATCTATTTTTCCTTCCGAAAGTTTTTTTAATATCATTTCTGTTTCTTTTTTACTAATAAATCTATTTAATAAAGCAATATTTACTGGATAATTTTTAAATCTTTCTAATGCATTTTGATATTGTTGATTAGATAATATCGTTGTTGGGCAAAGATATGCAACTTGATAACCATTCATTATTGATTTAAAAATAGTCCTAAAGGCCACTTCTGTCTTACCATATCCAACATCTCCACACAATAATCTATCCATTGGTTTTGTGGATTCTAAATCTTTATCTATTTCTTCGATTGCTTTTAACTGATCAGGTGTTGGTTCATATATAAATTCTGCAGCAAATTTTGCTTCCTCCTCTATTGAACGATATGCTTTTTTACTTAATTTTTCTCTTTCTGCATACAATTCTATTAGTTCATCTGAAATATCATCAATTTTTTCTTTAACTTTTTGCTTTTTTCTAATCCAGTCCAATGAATTTAATTTGTTGATAACTGGTGGTCGACCATCTTTAATTGTATATTTAAATATTGTATTTATTTTTTCTATTGGAATATATACTTTATCACTATCTTTGTATAGTATCTGGATATAGTCCATTTTCATTTTATTTTTTTCAATAGTAACAACACCATTATATATACCAATTCCATGTATTCTATGAACCACATAATCTCCAATGTTTATTTGGTCAAAACTACTAATTCTTTTTCCAATTTTTAAGCTACTAGTGTACTTTATCCTTTCAACTATTTTTTTATCAAAATCTTTATCAGAAATAAAAACATAATCTTCTATAATAAAACCTTCATTTAGCTTTGATTCAATAATATTTAGATTTTCAAAAGTTATTTCTTTTTTAGTTTTAACTACTTTAGAGTTTGGAAACTTAGACATAATATATTCTATCTGACTTTTGTTTTGCAAATACATTAATATTGTTTTCTTTTTCATAATATTATTATTAATGAAGTCTGATAATTTGTTTATATCTGAATTAAAATTCGAAAGAGATTGACAATTAATTTTGCTGGTTTTGTTAATTGTATCAATAATAATGCTATTTTCTTTATTATCATAATCATGAAAGTATTTTGTATTAGTATCATAATTGTTCTTTTTATTATAGTATTTTACATCTTCTAATAATTTTTTATATGAAATGTTTATTTGATTTGGATCATATTTTATTATTAATGGATTGTTTAAATATTCTTTTAAAGAACTTTTTTTCTCGGTTTTTATTTCTTTAAAAGGAAAAATTTCCACTTTATTAATTTTTTCAAAAGATAGTTGTGTATTTTCATCAAATAGTCTTATTGATTCAATAGAATCGCCAAAAAGTTCTATACGTACCGGCGATTCTTGCTCGATACCAAAAACATCAATTATATATCCTCTAATTGCATATTCACCTGTGGTTGTCACTAAAGATGACTTTACATAACCGAATTCTTCAAATTTATTTATTAATTCTTCTCTAATTATTTTTTCTTTATCTTGCAGAACTATGTTTTTGGTCGCGTCAATCAAACTTGGTAAATAATGAAGATATCCCATTAAATTTGTTACAATTATCTTTTTATTTCCATTAGATATGGCTCTTATTGTCTCTAATCGCGATATTTTTAATTCTGGAGATGAGGAAATAGCTACTGAAGTTACAAAGTCATCCATAGGAAAAACATATACATCGTCGGTATATGTTTTTATTTTTTCAAAAACCTTGTTTGTATCAAATAGGTTGTTAACTAAAACCAATACATTTCCCTTACTTTTTTCAAAAAGCTTCATGATGACTATGACATTTAATTCCGAAGTCAAACCATCATATTTTTTTTCAATATTGATTTTTAATAATTCATCAACAAAAGGAATCATGTTAAATATTTTCCTCAAAAATAAAATCATTTATTTTTTGGACAATTTCCGGATAAATATTCTCTATTATTTGCATCTCTTTTTTGGTAAATTTTCCCAGAACGTGATCACTTGTATCCTTATTTTCTTGTTTGGATACACCAATTTTTATTCTTTTAAATGCAGTTGAATTTAAGTGATCAATAACAGATTGTATTCCATTATGTCCCCCAGAGCCGCTATTAATTTTTTGTTTGTAATTACCTATATCTAAATCTACATCATCATGAATGATAAGTAAATTTTCAACTGGTACTTTGTAGTATTTTAAATATTTTGAAATAGTAAGACCGGATAGATTCATGTATTGTTGAGGTTTTAGAAAAATAATTTTTTGATTATCATATTTTTTCGCATATAAAAAAGCATCATTTTCTTTTTTCCAATCAACATCTTTTAATAATTTATCAAGTATTATGAAACCTATATTATGACGTGTTTTTTCATATTCTTTTCCAGGATTTCCTAAACCTACAATTAATTTCATTATCTATTCCTCTTTCCCTTATTATTTCCTTTCTGTTCAGTCGTTTTTGCATTATTTTGAAATTTAGGGCAATTTTGTATATTTTTGCAATCTATTTCATATTTATCATTATTAATGGAAATAGTATATTTTTTTTCAAGAATATTAATACTTTCTACTTTTCCCTTACCGTGTTCTGTATTAATAAACTCACCAACTTTTGGCAAACTTTTTCTATTTTCGCTATATGTTTCATCTTCATATGTCAAGCAACATAGTAGCCTACCGCAAGCGCCATTTATTTTATTTGGATTCAAAGCAATATCTTGATTTTTGGCCATATTAATTGTAATGCTGTCAATTGTTTCTAAAAAGCAAGTACAACATTGCTCTCTACCACATTGACCTATTCCACCAACCAATTTCGCTTTATCTCTAACTCCAATTTGTCTTAATTCGATTCTTGTATGATATTCCGATGCTAACATTTTCACTAATTCCCTAAAGTCAACTCGCTCGCTCGCAATAAAATTAAATAACAACTGCCTTCTATCAAACGTATATGAAGCATCAACAATATTCATTTCTATATCCAAATCATCAGCAAAACTTTGAGCTTTTATTAAAGCCTGTTCAGAGTCTTTAATATTTTTTAAGTATTGCTTTTTATCCTTTTCATTAGCAATACGAATAATCGACTTAATATTTTTATTGTTAATTTTCACGTTTTTTTCGACAACAATTCCAAACTGATGTCCTTTTTCAGTTTCTACAATTACTTCATCACTAATATTATAAATATCACTGTTTCCAGAAAAATTATATATTTTACCGCCATTTTTGAACGCTATTCCATAAATTTCATTCATTTACTTTCCCCATTTCTATAAATAATTGATCAAAACTCAAATCAATATTTATATTATAACCACTATTTTTAATTATTTCTTCAATTATTATCATTTTATTTAAAATACTTTTTTTATTTTGTTCTTTTAATAGTGGCACAAATTTATCGACCTCATTATTTGTGCCACTATTTTTAACATTCATTAACTTTTTATAATATATCTTGTTAATGATTCTTAACATTGTAGAAAAGTCTTCTCTCGTACTTATTTTTTCCAAAACTTCTTTTCTTTTTAAAAATAATTCGGCTACGTTACCTTGATCAAGGTTACTTAAGATTAATTTAATAGCTAAATATATTTTTGTTAATTGTTCATTATCTACGTCAAATTCATCTTCTAAACTTTCATTATCATAATATTTTCTTAATAAGGTACACCTGCTTTTAATTGTTGAGATCACGCCATGCTGATTAGCCGTTATTAAGAAACCGACTATCTGTTCTTCTGGTTCTTCAAGAAATTTTAATAGTGAATTTGCAGCAGACTGATTTAATTTTTCTGGTTTTATTATTATATATTTTTTTTGTTTAGAATATATTGGTTTATTTAAAAATTGTTCTTGTAAATACATAGATTGTTCCTTTTTTATAATATTTTCTTCTGGTTCAATTGTTATTATTTCAGGAAAAACATTTTTTTCGATTTGATTACTTATTATTTTATAATCTTCTGGGCTTACTTGTTCAAAAATTATTTTTTTAAGTGAAAAAATTAATTCTTTTTTACATCTCTCAATATTGTTTGTTTCAATTAAATATGCATGAGAAAATTTATTTTCTTTAATTTCTTTTTCAATTTTTTCGAATGGACATATTTCCATATTTAGATCTCTTTTCTATCTTGAAGAGCTCTATCTAATGTTATAGTATCTAAATAATCAATCTCAGCACCCATCGGTATTCCGTATGATAGCCTAGATACTTTTATACCTTTGTCTTCAAATATCTTTTTAATATATAACGTAGTTGCCTCTCCTTCAATAGTCGGCTTTAAAGCAATAATTATTTCCATGTTTTCTTTATTAGAATCACATCTTTTTGTAAGAGAAGATAAGTTAATATCTTCCGGATATATCTTATCTATAGGAGATATTAATCCTCCTAAAACATGATAAATCCCCTTATAATTACCTGTTTTTTCAAAAACGAAAACACTTTTATAATCTTCGACTACACATAAGATATTCTGATTTCTTTCTATATCAGAACAAACAGAACATTTGTTTCCTTCTGTAATATGGCCACAAATTTCACAATTTCTTAATTTTTTTTTGATACTTTGAATATGTTTAGAAAAATCTTCTAACTCTCTTTCGGATAAATCAATTAAAGACAACGACATTCTTTCTGCCGTCTTTTCTCCTACGCCAGGTATTTTTTTAAAATACTCAATAATATTTTCTAATATTTCGGGATATATCACTTAAATCAATCCGTTCAGCGCATTGCCATATTTTCCTAATTTTTTCTCTGTTTCCTTATTTATTTGATTTATACAATCAACAAATGCAATACGAATCATGTCTTCTAATATTTCAATATCATCTTCTTCTACTTTAGAAATTTTTATTTTTAAAGAGTCTATTTCTTTGCTACCTTTTAACGAAACTTTTATCATTTCGTTTTCACTTTCAAATATAGTAGAATCTATTTCTTCCTTTGCTTTTGTTATTTCCTTTTGCATTTTTTGTGCTTGTGCCATTATATTTTGCATATTCATAACTATTCCTCCTCTTTTATTTCTACACTTTCTTCGCCAAATATATCTATTGCTTGTTTTTTTATTTTTGTACCATTTTTAACTAATTTTGGTTCGGCCATAATAGTATATTTTCTAGTATTTTTATTAACTATGTATTTTTCCTTTTCTCTTTCCCATTCACTTTTAGAAAGAAAACACAATTTCACTTTGTTTCCAATTTGTTCTGAAAAGTTTTTTTCAATTTCTTCTAAAACTTTATCAGACATTTCTACAAAGCTTTTATTTGGTAATGAAATTATTGCGTTAGCTTCCGATGAAACTTCGACTACACTTTCCTCTAATAACGAGTATTTTGGTAGATCTTTTTCACTTATTAATTTAATATATTTTTTCCAATGTTTTGATATTTTAACTTTTGTTTCTTTGTTTGCTTCTGCAAAACAATTATTTATTCTTATTTTCTTAATTTCTTTTGTTATTTTCGGTTCTACATCCTGGTCTTCAATATTTATTAGTGGTTCTTCTATTTTATCTATAAGTGGATCTTTTTCATAATTTTGTTTTTTATTGTCGATCATTGCCTTTACTTCAATAGTAGAATTTTCTTGTTCTTCTTTTGGTTCCGGCGCTTGTAACATTAAACTCAACATATTCATTTCAAATAGCATATTTGAATCATATGTACTTTTTAGCATGCTAGCCGTATCGATCAAAGAAAGGATTATTAACCTATACTCATCTATATTGATTTTTTTATCATTAATATTATTATTTATTTTTTCTTTATAATTCTGTATGAGTTTATTTATTAATATTCCAATATTTAAATTTCTTTCTTTAATTTGGCTTGTAACACTTAAAAATGATTCAATATTTTTCTTTTCAATTGATAACATTATTTCTTCAACAATATCCTGAGGAATTGATCCAAATGATATTTGAACATCATTTAATGTTATTTTATGATTTATATTCGATAATTGATCTAATATACTCAATCCATCTCTTAATGCTCCGTCACTTAAAAAAGCTATTTCCCTTATTGCAGCATCTTCATATTCAATATTTTCTTTTTTACATATTTTTTTCAAATGTTTTTCAATGATATCAGTATTTATTTTCCTAAAATCAAATCTTTGACATCTCGACAATACCGTTGATGGCATCTTATGGACATCGGTTGTTGCCAAAATAAACTTGACATGACTAACGGGTTCCTCTAGTGTTTTTAATAGCGCATTAAATGCTCCTGTTGAAAGCATATGCACCTCGTCTATTATATATATTCTATAATTCATTGCTGAAGGAACTAAACGAGAATTACTAACTATTTCTCTAATGTCATCAACACTATTATTTGATGCCGCATCTATTTCAATTACATCTGATGTGGAGTTAATATTTAAGCAATTTACACATTTATTACAGGCATTACCAGATTTATTATCCATACAATTAATAGCCTTAGCAAAAATTTTTGCTATGCTTGTCTTTCCCGTTCCTCTAACACCAGTGAATATATATGCATGTGCAGTTTTAGAATTCGCAATTGAATTCATTAAAACTTCTACTATATGATCTTGACCAACAACATCATTAAAGTCAATAGGTCTATATTTTCTATATAAAACTTTATAATTCATGTCATCACCTCTTGCTTCTTAATTATAACATATTTTATGAAAAAATATTATCTTTTATAAGCAAAAAACTGCTTTAAACTTTCCTTATATTCTTTAATTTTTATTTGGTCAATATCATTGTTTTTTTCACATATCTTTTCTACTATCGTTCCTTTATATTGTTCTTTATCAACATTTCTAGAAACTAAGTAATATACTTTTTTTATTCTTGATTCTTTAATTACTTTTTCACACATTTTACACGGCTCTAGCGAAACATACATTTCACAATCATTAAGCCTCCATGTTTTTAATTTTTTATTAGCCTGTCTAATTGCAATTATTTCTGCATGATCATATGTTACACGTGTAACATTTCTTTTATTGTATCCTTTTCCTACTACTTTATTATTATAAACTATAATCGCTCCCACAGGAAAATCTTCATATTTATATGATTTTTCAGCTAAATCTAGACATTTTTCTATATATTTTATTTCCATATTACTCCTTCAAACAAAAAGTGCACACAAACATTAATTGTTATGGCTGCTATTTTCCAATCCTGACCAGTTTCCAATATGTTTGTTGCACAAATTGATTATACCACTTTATCTATTAAAATCAATATTTTATTTCCCGGGAAATAAATATCAATGTTACACGTGTAACATCTTTTGATTAAAAGAAAAATATTTCCCGGGAAATATTTTTCATGACTTTTATAAAAGTATTATTAATTTTCTTCTGCTTCTTCTGTTTCTTTTACATTTTGTTCCTCATATTCTTCTACTTCTTCTGCTTCTTCTGTTTCTTCTGGTTCCTTAATAATGCTTATAGTTGAAACAAGTTGTTCTTCTTTTAAGTTTATTAATCTTACTCCTTGTGTTACTCTGCCAAGTTGTGATATCTGATTTATTGGTAATCTAATCATCATTCCTGAGTTTGTAATTATCATAACGTCAAAATCATCGTCAACTTTTCTAAATGAGGCAATATTTCCATTCTTTTCGGTTATATTAAGTGCTTTTACTCCTTTGCTACCTCTTTTAGTTTTTCTATATTCGCTTAGATTTGTTTTTTTACCATAACCTTTTTCAGTTACTATTAGTATGTTATCTGTTGCCTTTGCAACTTCGGCTCCTATACAAGTAGAATCATCTAGATTAATTCCTCTAACGCCGGTTGCAGTTCTTCCCATAGATCTTACTTCCGATTCGTCAAACACAACCATTCTTCCTGAACTAGAGCCTAAAATAATTAAACTTTCTCCATCAGTTGCTTTTACAGAAATTAATTCATCATTTTCTTTTAGAGTTATACAAATTTTTCCGTTTGCTCTTATACTATCGAATTCGCTAACATCTGTTTTTTTAATTATTCCATATTTTGTAACAAATACTAAAGTGTTTTTATGGTTTTCCTCTTCTGGAGTATACTTAATTACGGAATTAATCATTTCATCTTTATCTATTTGTAGTAGGTTAATAATTGGAATTCCTTTTGCTTGTCTACTATATTCAGGTATTTCATATCCTTTTAATCTGTATACTTTTCCTTTATTTGTAAAAAACAATACATAATCATGTGTTGATAAATTTAACATTATTTCGACAAAATCCTCTTCATTTGTTGTCATTCCTTTTACTCCAACTCCGCCTCGGTTTTGAGTTCTATAGGCATCAAGCGGGATTCTCTTAATATATCCTTTGTTTGTTAGCGTCATAATACTGTTTTGTTCTTCTATTAATGATTCATCATCAATATACTCAATGGCTGTCATGTCAATTATTGTTTTTCTTTTGTCTGCATATTTATTTTTAATATCAATCATTTCAGTTTTTATTATTTCTAAAACTCTTTCTTCTCTTGATAAAATATCTTTTAGATCTGCTATTAATTTTAATAGTTCTGATAATTCATCTTCTACTTTTCCTCTTTCAAGACCAGTTATTCTTCTTAATTTCATTTCTAAAATTGCTTGGGTTTGTTCATTGGTCAAACCAAATCTACTTATTAAATTAGACGTTGCTTCCTCATCTGTTTTAGCTGTTTTAATAATAGCTATCACTTCATCTATATTATCTAAAGCTATTTTTAAACCTTCTAAAATATGTTCTCTTGCCTGTGATTTTTCTAAATCAAATTTTGTTCTTCTTACAATAATTGTTTTTTGGTAATTTACGTAATGATCTAAAATTTCCTTTAGATTCATTGTATTTGGCCTACCGTCAGCTAACATTAAGAAGTTTATACCATAAGAAACTTGCAGTGATGTTAATTTATACAAATTGTTAAGAATAACGTTTGCATTTGCATCTCTTCTAATGTCTATTACTATTCTTATTCCTTCTAAAGCTGATTCATCATTTAAATTTGTAATACCATCAATTACTTTATCTCTTACTAATTCTGCAATTCTCTTTATTAGTGACTTTTTATTAACTTGATATGGCAATTCAGTAATTATTATTCTTGATTTATTATCTGTTTCTTCAATTTCAACTTTAGATCTTATTGTAATTGATCCTCTTCCTGTTTCAAATGCTTTTTTTATACCACTATTCCCTAGTATTGATCCTGAAGTAGGAAAATCTGGTCCTTTAATATAATTCATCAATTCTTCAATTGTTATATCATTATTATCAATAAATGCAACACAAGCATCAATTGCTTCACCTAGGTTATGTGGCGGGATATTTGTAGCCATACCTACAGCAATTCCCATATTACCATTTACTAATATATTAGGGAATCTACTCGGAAGTATTTCCGGTTCTCTTCTTTGACCATCATAGTTATCTTTAAAATCAACAGTGTTTTTATTTAAATCTCTCAAAATTTCCATTGAAATTTTAGAAAGCCTCGCTTCGGTATAACGATAAGCTGCAGCACCATCACCATCTATAGATCCAAAGTTACCATGTCCATCAATTAACATATGACGGTATGTAAAATCTTGTGCCATTCTTACTAATGAATCATAAATTGCCGTATCTCCATGTGGATGATAATGACCCATTATAGCTCCAACAGCATTAGCACTTTTTTGATGTTTTCTTTCTGGAGTCATTCCTTCTTCATACATAGTATATAGTATTCTTCTATGAACCGGTTTTAATCCATCTCTAACATCTGGTATTGCACGAGAAATAATTACACTCATTGAATAATCTAAGAAAGATGTTCTCATTTCTTCATTTAAATCATGTGTAATAATATTTTCTCTAGCGTCAATTTCATTATTCATATTTTCTTCTTTATTCATATCTTACTCCCCCTTATACATCTAAATTTTTAACATTTAATGCATTTTCTTCAATAAAATTTCTACGTGGTTCAACATCTTCACCCATTAATATTTGGAATGTTTCATCAGCTATAATTGCATCTTCTAAATGCATTCTCACTAATTGTCTTGTATCTTTATGCATTGTTGTCTCCCTTAATTCAATTGCATCCATTTCACCAAGACCCTTCATTCTTCCAATATCATATTTAGTATTTTCGGGTAATGTATCTAGGTATTCATCTCTTTCTTTTTCATTTAAGACATATTTTTTCGTTTTACCATGTGTAATACAATATAGTGGTGGTTGAGCAGCATATATGTGTCCTTTTTCAACAAGAGGCTTAAAATATCGATAAAAGAATGTTAATAAAAGTGTTCTAATATGAGCTCCATCTACATCAGCATCGGTCATTATTATTATTTTATTATATCTTAGTTTATTAATATCAAATTCATCACCAATACCCGTTCCAAATGCAGATATTAAACTTCTTATTTCTTCGTTACCTAAAACGCGATCTAATCTTGCTTTTTCAACATTTAATATTTTACCTCTAATAGGTATAACTGCTTGTGTTGCCGCATTTCTTCCTTGTTTTGCCGGTCCCGCTGCACTATTTCCTTCAACAATAAATATTTCTGTGTTAGTTGGATCCTTTGATATACAATCAGTTAATGTTCCAAGATGAGTTGAAAGATCAAGTCCGCCTTTTCTCCTTGTAAGTTCTCTTGCTCTTTTAGCGGCTATTCTTGCTCTTGAAGCAGTTAATACTTTTTCCATAATTATTTTTGATTCATCAGGATTTTCCATTAAGAATCTTTCTAATCCCGAGGCAAAAATATCATCTGATATTTTTCTAACTTCTACATTTCCTAATTTTGTTTTAGTTTGACCTTCAAATTCTGGATTTGGATGTTTACATGAAATTATTATTGTTAATCCTTCTCTTACATCATCTCCAGATAAAGATTCATCATTTTCTTTTAAATATTTATTTGCTTTTGCATAATTATTAATTACTCTTGTAAGTGCTCTTCTTACTCCTTCTTCATGCGTTCCTCCTTCATAAGTATTAACATTATTAACAAATGAATACATACTAGGATTATAAGTATCATTATATTGCATAGCCACTTCTAAAATAACGTTTTCTTCCATTCCTTCTATATATATAATTGTGTCATGAATTCCTTTTTTATTTTTATTTAAAAGTTCAATGTATTCTACAATTCCGCCTTTATATAAATATTCTTTTTTTTGTTCTTCTTCTCTTTCATCTATTAAAATTATTCTTAATCCCCTATTTAAGAATGCCATTTCACGAACCCTATTTGATAGAGTTTCAAAATTATAAGATGTTGTTTCCTTAAATATTTCTGGATCAGCTTTAAATCTAACTGTAGTACCTGTTCTATCTTCTGAACAAGTATCAATTATTTTCATTTCGCCTTCTGATTTTCCACCATTTTCAAATCTTTGATAATAAACATTTCCATTATGATAAATTTTCACCTCTAGCCATGCAGAAAGAGCGTTTACAACGCTTGCTCCAACACCATGAAGACCACCAGATATTTTATATCCTTCTCCCCCAAATTTTCCACCAGCATGTAATTTGGTAAATATTGTTTCTACTGTTGATAAACCTGTTTTTTCATTAATTCCAGTTGGTATTCCCCTTCCGTCATCTCTAACTGAAATAACATTATTTTTTTCTACAATGATTTCAATATCATCACAATAACCGGCTAAAGCCTCATCAATTGCATTGTCTACTATTTCCCAAACTAAATGATGTAATCCCTTTTCGCCTGTGCTTCCTATATACATACCAGGTCTTTTACGAACTGCTTCTAAACCTTCTAGTACCTGTATATCACTATCTGTATATTCTTTCATTTTTCTATCACTTCTCCATCTTTTATATAATAAATTTTTGCATTTTCTCTTATTTTTTTACTTACCTTATTTAAATCTGTAACTGTTATAAATGTTTGTAATTTTGGATCTAAATAATCTAGTATATTTCTTATTTTATATTTATCCAACTCACTATATAAATCATCAATTAAAAATATAGGATTTTCATTTTTTAGTTTTTTTATTATTAATATTTCTGATAATTTCAATGCTATAATAGCGTTTTTTTGTTGACCTTCTGAACCATATTCTCTTAAATTTTTATTTTCTATATTAAATTCTATATCATCTGTATGAATTCCGATTGAGGTTTTTCCTAAAATAATATCTTTTTCGATTTGTTTTTCATATTTATTAAATAATTTTTCTTTATTATAATTTTCATAATCTGATTTATATTTTACTGATAAAAATTTTGTTTTTGTTATTTGTTCATAAATTACACTTATATTTTCATTTATTAGATTAATAAAATTTACTCTTTCATTATAAATTATTAATCCATAATCTATTAATTTATTTGTTAAAATATGTAAATATTCATAACTTTGTGTTTTATTTGTATATAAAGTTTTTAAATATGCATTTCTTTGTTTAAGAACTTTATTATATTCATTTAAATATTTCAAATAAACATTATTAATTTGTGATATTTCTATATTTAGTAGTTTTCTTCTAATACTTGGACTATCTTTTATGAGCTTTAAATCATTTGAACTAAATGTAACAATTAATATTTTTGATATATAATCACTTAATTTTGTTATTTTAGTACTATTGATTTGGGCTTTTTTTCCTTCTTTTGTTATTTCTATTTTAAATTTATTAATTATTTTTGTTTTTATTTCAGCTTCAATTATGGATTTTTCTTCTGCATCTTTTATTAATATTGAGTCATACACATTTCTGAATGTTCTTGTTAAGGCTAAAACATTTATAGATTCTATTAAGTTAGTCTTTCCGGAGCCATTATTACCCACTATTAAATTTAAGTTACTGGAAAAATTTAATTTTATTTTATTAAAATTTCTAAAATTCGTTAGTTTTAAATTCAATATTTCCATTATTACCCCCTAAAACGTCTTAAAATAAAATTAATAGGTATTTTAGTACTCCTATACCTATTAATTATTATATCATTAAAATCGTTTTAAATAAAGTTTTTTGTAGATATTAATCAATCAATTTTCTATTTCTTAATACTGATTCTAATCTTGTTGCTCTTAAAACTTGATTATTGATTATTCCATAAGAAATATCCAATTCTAGTATAGTATTATTTTTAAAAACTATAAAATTCTTTTCATTTCTTTTTAATATTTTATCAATGTTTTTTAATGAAATCCAAGCACATGTTTCTACTCTTGGAGACATTGTTGGAAAAAAGATTATTTCTTTACTTTCTTCTACAATAATTGGAGCTTTATGTGTAACTCCGATTAACTTAGAAGTTCCTTTTTGTCTTCCTTCAAGTGAACTACCAAAAAATTCACAACTAGCATCCATTATTTTATTTACTGATTTATTAACAATAAATACTTTATCATTTTCATAAACTTTTGATTTATGTGATGTAAATGGCACTATCGCTAGTGTTTCTATATTAATTTCATATTCATTCATCTTTTCACCCCCTGACTTGCTAATCTTATATCATATTCTTTTTACGGATTTTTGCGAATTTTTGCGAAACACTAGATTTTTATCAAAAAAAAACACATTTCTGTGTTTTAATATGTTTTAATTGGCAAAATTAGTTGAATTAATGTTTCGTCTGTTTCACTTTTAATAATTATTGGTTTTACATCGCTATTTAACAATACTAATATATTTAAATCTTCAAATGATCTTAATGCTTCCATCATATATTTAGAACTAAATGATATTTCAATATCTTTAGAATCATTTTTTTCAATAGAAATGGTATCTTCTACTTTTCCATATTCAGACGAAAGTGATGTTACAGATAAATTATTTTTAGAAGTTATCATTCTTACAGTATTTTTTTCTTTATTTTGTGTTAATAATGAAGCTCTGTCAATAGAATTATAAAAATCATTTAGATTAGAATTAAATATTATTTCAAATTCTGTTGGTATTAAATTTGTAGTATCAGGATATGTTCCATTTAGTAAATTAGATTTAAAAATAATATTTTTATATTTAAAAATTATTTTATTATTAAATATGTGCATTTCTACACTTTTGTCATCTGTTATCATATCAATAAGTTTTTTTATGTTTTCTCCTGGAATAACTATATTTACTAAATCTTCTATTATTACATCTAATTTAATTGTTTTTTTTGCTAATCTATATGAATCTGTTGCAATGCAATCTAAAATATTACCATTAATTTTAAAATTTATTCCTGTTAATAATGGTCTTGACTCTTGTGTTGATATAGCAAATACAGTTTGATTAATGATCTTTTTTAATAAATCCCCATCTATATTAATAGGTGTTTCACTTTCTTCGAACTTAATTATAGGATAATCATCAGAGTTTAAACAATTTAAATAATATTTACTATTATCAGTAGAAATTAATATTTTTGCTTCTTCAATAAGTTCAAAGTTAATAATTTCAGATGGCATTTTTTTAATAATATCTAATATATTATTACTTTGAATAATAACTAATCCTTCTTGTTCAATATTTTTAATATCATTTTTAATTATTAAAGTAGAAACTATTAATTCAGAGTTACTTGCTGTTAATTCTAAACCTTTCTTCGTTAATTCAAATTTTATACCATTTAATACGGGTATAATATTTTTAGGTGATATTGCCTTTGTTACATAATGTAGATTTTCAAATAGTAAGTTTTTGTTAATAGAAAATTTCATTTTTATTCCTTCTTTCTTTATTTAATTCTATTATTTTCTTTTATTATAAGGTTCATAATGTTTAAAACTCATCAAACCTTGATAAAATCAGTTTTAAGGTATTCTTTTTTATGTTATTAGATTGTTAATTAAATTGTTATTAATTAATTTTATTTTTTATTTCATTAATCATTACATTTAATTCTGGATTATTTTTTAATTCATCTGCTATTTTTTGACATGAATGAATAACTGTTGAATGACTTTTACCTCCGAATTCTAAACCTATTTTATTTGTAGTTTCATCAGTAATCATTCGTGATAGATATATTGCTATTTGTCTTGGATAATTAATTTCAGCGTTTCTTTTTTTACTTTTCATATCCTCTATGGTAATTCCATAATAATTTGCAACGGCTTTTTGTATTTTACTTATATTACTCTTTAAATAATTATTTTTCTTTAAATGATCTTGTAATGCTTCAATTGCAAACTCTAAATTAATATTTTTGTAATTCATCATTGCTGAATATGCCATTAATCTTGTGATTGAACCTTCTAAATGTCTAACATCGTTTTCACTATTATTTGCAATGTATTCTATAACATCATCATCAATAAATTTTAATACTTCTAAATTTTTTACTTTATCTTTTATAATTTTCATTTTTAAAGCATGTTCTGGAGGAAAAACATTTACCGTTAATCCCCAACTAAATCTTGTTTTTAATCTATCTTCTAAAAATTTTAGATCATCAGGAGAACGATCGGAACTAATAATGATTTGTTTATTGGCATTTTTTAGATATTCAAATGTATGAAAAAATTCTTGTCTAGTCTTTTCTGCACCGCTAAAAAATTGTATATCATCAATTATTAGAACATCAATATTTCTATATTTACTTTTAAAAGCATTCATATAATCAATATTATTATTGTTATTTGAATTTGTAGTATTCATATCAACAAATTCCTCTCTGAATTGATCGCTAGTTACGTATAAAACTTTTAAATTAGAATTACTAATAATATAATTACCAATTGCTTGCATTAAATGAGTTTTCCCTAAACCGCTTTTCCCATGTATGAACAAAGGATTATATAAATTACCAGGATTTTGTGCAACAGTTAAAGCTGAAGAATAGGCAAATTTATTAGATTCACCTATCATAAAATTGTCAAAAGTATAACTAGGATTTAGATTTGAATTAAAATTTTCCCCAATATTATCATTAGAAAAAAAATCATTTTCCTCGCTTAAATCTTCATTATTATTAATATTTTGTAATTCTTCTCCACTAATAAATTCAATAATATAATTTTTCCCAGTTAAATTCAGAAATATGTCTTCAACAATTTCATTATAATTTTTTTCTAGATGTTTTTTATTAAAGTTTATAGGGACTTCTATTTTAACTGTACTAATATCTATACTATGGAGTTTTATATCTTTAAACCATGTATTAAAAGACACGAAAGAAACTTTATTTTCAATATCGTTTATAAAATTTTGCCATAATAAATCGTTACTCATAAAACACCCCACAACTATTTTTTCTACATTCATTTTACAACAATTTAGTTAATAATAAAAGCAATATAATGTTTAATAATCAACAATAAACAAGTTATGAACAATAAAAAAATGATATTTTATATAATAACCTAAGTTAAAAAAGTTTTCAACAATTTGAACAAAATAAATTTCAACAATGTTTTTTTGAACATGTTTATATGTTTAAAAAAATAAAAGATTTAATTAATTGCTTAAATGTTTGTAATAATATATAATTAATGTGTATTTATCGGGATGAGGATTAAAATGAAAAAACATCAAAAAATAAAAGATAATATATATTTTAATAAGATAATCGAAAAGGGAAATATAATTAAATCTCCTTTTTTTAACATGTTTTTCATTGAAAAGGAAGAAATACAACCAAAGTTTGGACTTGCTGTGGGTAAAAAAATAGGAAATGCAGTAATAAGAAATAAATACAAAAGAAAATATTGGAATATTATAACTTTAAATAAAAACTTGTTCCAAAAGAAGCGAGATTATATTATAATTGTTAAAGAAAGAAGTAAATTAGCTACTTTTTTTGAAATAGAAAAAATGTTAAAGGAGAAATTAAATGAAAAAGAAAACTAAGATAATGCTTTTATTAGTAATGTTTATATTAATAAGCGGTTGTACAAAATATTTAAGCGATGATAATAAAAAAATAATAAAATATGAAAAGACAGGTCAAAATATTACTTCTAACATATTATGTAAACCAACAAATAAGGAACTTATTAAAATATATGAAGAAAACTCTGATAAGTTGGCAGTTAAACTTGATAAGTTACCAGCGTGTAATAATTTTAAACCTAATGATCTAAAATATGTCGGAATTTGGGAATCTGTTTTTGTAAAGCCATTAGCTTGGACAATATTAACAGTTGGAAATTTTGTAAAAAACTATGGTATATCAGTGATGTTAATAGGTTTACTAATTAGAATAGCTCTTATGCCATTATCTAAAAAAACTTTAGAACAATCTCAAAAATTAAAAGAAATGAGACCAGAATTAGATAAAATTGAAAAAAAATACAAAGATAAAAACGAAAGAGAAGATATATTAGCTAAAAGTCAGGAAACCAGTCTAATATATAAAAAGCATGGTATTAATCCAATGTCAGGTTGTCTTGTATCATTGCTCCAATTACCGTTGTTTTTTGCTTTCTTAGAAGCAATAAATAGAGTACCAGCAATTTTTGAGGAAAAGTTGCTTACATTACAATTGGGAACTAATCCTTTAGTAGGTATAAAAAGTGGAAATTATATTTATATATTATTAGTATTACTAATTATATTATCAACATATTTTTCAATGAGAGATACGTTAAAAGCAACTTCGGGAGGCCAATCAGATCAAGAAAAACAATCAAAATACATGGTTATATTTATGTTAGTATTTATAACATTTGCATCATTTAGCCTACCATCAGCAATAGCATTATATTGGATTACAACTAATGCATTTGGAGCTATTCAAAGTATTATTATGAAAAGGGGGCAATAAAAATGATAAATATAGAAACATTTGAAGGAAAAACTTTAGAAGATGCACTTACATTGGCATACGAAACATTAAACTTGAAAGAAACAGACATAGTATATAAAAAGGAAGAAACTAAAGGTGGTCTATTTAAATCAGGTGGAATAAAAATTGAGGTTGCAAAGCTATCTGATATAAGTGAATTTATTAAAGAAAAATTAATTGTTATATTAAATCAAATGGATATTCAAACTACCTTTGAAACGAAAATTAGAAATAACAAAATAAATATAACAATGTATTCAGATAGGAATTCTATATTGATAGGAAAAAATGGTAAAACTCTTGAGTCATTGCAAATGATAATAAAGCAAACTATTTACAATGAAGTTGGAATGTATCCGTTCTTTACCTTAGATGTAGAAAATTATAAAGAAAAACAGGAAAACTATCTCGAAAGTTTAGCAAAAAGAACAGCTAAAGAAGTTGTTAACACAAAGATGGATGCATCTTTAGAAAATATGAATTCTTACGAAAGAAGAATTGTTCATAATTGTTTAACCAATTTTAAAAATATCTATACAACAAGTGAGGGAGAAGAACCTAATAGATATGTAGTAATAAAATATAAAGAAACAGAAGAGGAAGATGAATAATCTTCCTTTTTTCATGATATAATATTACCCGAGGTGAAATCTATGGAAAAAACAATATGCGCAATTGCAACTGCACCAGGGGTAGGCGCAATATCAATAATAAAAATTAGTGGTGATAAAGCAATTGAAATAGTAAATTCAATTTTTTCCTCGGACTTAACAAAAGCAAAAACACATACAGTTAATTATGGGTATATATTAGATAAAAAGGAAAAGATAGATGAAGTATTAGTAACAGTTATGAAGTCACCAAAAACTTTTACCAAAGAAGATGTAGTAGAAATAAATTGTCATGGTGGAATTGCAGTTACAAATAAAATTCTTCAGATATTATTAAATAAAGGCTGTAAACTAGCTGAACCAGGAGAATTTACTAAAAGAGCATATTTGAATGGAAGAATAGACTTAATCGAAGCAGAAGCAATAAGTGATTTAATTTTTGCCGAAACAGAAAGAGCAAGCAATTTAGCAATAAATCAGATAGATGGTAAATTATCCGCAAAAATAAAAAAAATAAGACAAGAATTATTAGAAATCCAAGCTAATATTGAAGTAAATATAGATTATCCAGAATATGAAGACTTTGAACAACTAACAAACGACTTAATAAAATCAAAATTATCTCAAATTAAATCTCAAATCGAAGAAATGATTATTAATTCTGAGAATGGCAAAATTATAAGAAATGGAATAAATGTAGCTCTTGTAGGAAAACCAAATGTTGGAAAAAGTAGTATTCTTAATAATTTAATCGAGGAACAAAAAGCAATAGTAACAGAAATAGCCGGTACAACACGAGATATTGTTGAAGGAAAAATAATTATTAATGGAATATTGATTAATTTTATTGATACTGCAGGAATAAGGGAAACAGAAGATAAAGTCGAAAAAATAGGAGTTTTAAGAAGTATAGATGCTTTGAAAAATAGTGACTTAGTTATTTTTGTTTTGGATAACAATACAATTTTATCTACTGACGATTTAGAAATATTAGAAATGTTAAAATCTAAAAATTTCTTTATCTTTATCAATAAATCTGATTTAGAGAAAAAACTTAGAAATGAATATTTAGAAAAATATATTGTTGTAGAAGGTAACACGCTAGATGAAAATGGCTTAGACTTATTAAAGCAAAAAATAGTTGAAATATTTAATGTAGAAAAAATTCCAAGTAAAGATTTAACATATTTATCCAATGCTCGTCAAATATCGTTGATAAAAGATGCAAAAAATAGTATATTAATGGCCGAAAAAGCATTATTAGATGAAATGCCAATTGATATTGTCGGAATTGATCTTAAAAAAACATGGGATATTTTGGGGGAATTGATAGGAGATTCTTATCAAGAAGAGCTTTTAGATCAATTATTTAGTCAATTTTGCTTAGGAAAATAGGAAGAGTATTATGGATTATGATGTAATTGTTGTAGGTGCCGGTCACGCGGGTTGTGAAGCAGCATATGCAAGTAGTAAATTAGGATATAAAACAGCGTTATTAACAAGCAATATTGAAAATATTGCAGATTTAGCTTGTAATCCTTCAATTGGAGGAACCGCAAAAGGAATCGTTGTAAGAGAAATAGATGCCCTTGGTGGTATAATGGGGAAAATTGCAGATAAAAGTCATATTCAAATAAAGATGTTAAATTCCGGAAAGGGTCCCGCTGTTCAATCTTTAAGAGCTCAAGCAGATAAAATAACCTATTCAAAAGAAATGTTAAAATTTATTAAGAGTGTAAAGAATTTAGATTTAATTGAAACCATGATTGAAGATATTATTATTGAAAATAAAATAGTTAAAGGTGTAATTAGCTCTAAAAACGAGAAATTTAATTGTAAAATACTTATCTTAACAACTGGAACATATTTAAAAAGTACAATATTAATTGGTGATAGTAAAAAAGATTCGGGTCCTCACGGAGAAAAAAGATCTAATTTTTTGAGTGATAAATTAAAAGAGTTAGGATTTGAAATTCAAAGGTTAAAAACAGGAACCCCACCAAGAATTGATCGAAAAACAGTGGATTTTTCTAAATTAAAAGAGGAAAAAGGGGAAAAAAGGCATCTATATTTTAGTTTTGATGATAATAAACCATATGACATAGAAAAGCAAGAGAGTTGTTATTTGTTTTATACAAATGAAAAAACCCATAAAATAATAAATGATAATTTAGAAAAATCAAGTATGTATGGTGGATATGTTACCGGTATAGGGCCAAGATATTGTCCATCTGTAGAAGATAAAATAGTTAGGTTTAAAGAAAAAGAAAGACATCAATTGTTTTTGGAACCAGAAAGTATTTATTATGATGAAATGTATTTACAAGGACTATCAACTAGTATGCCAGAGGATATTCAAGAAAAAATGGTTCATAGTCTTATTGGCTTAGAAAATGCAAAAATAACTAAATACGCATATGCAATTGAGTATGATGCAATAGATCCATTACA
>CAYTSC010000002.1:5954-11129 GCA_964440475.1 uncultured Muribaculaceae bacterium | reverse complement strand
TTTAGAAACCAAACTAATTAAAAATCTATTTACAGCGGGCCAAATAAATGGGACAAGTGGATACGAAGAGGCCGCTTGTCAGGGATTGATTGCGGGAATAAATGCAGTGGCAAAACTTAAAAATGAAGAACCACTAATATTAAAAAGAAATGAAGCATATATTGGTGTATTAATTGATGATTTAGTTACTAAAGGAACGCACGAACCATATAGATTACTTACATCTAGAGCTGAATTTAGACTTATATTAAGACATGATAATGCAGATTTAAGACTTAGGCACTATGGATATCAAAAGGGTTTAATAAATGAAAGAGAATATCAAAGTTTATTAAACAAAGAAAAAGATATAGAAGAATTATTAGATTTATTGAAAAAAAAGAGACTAAAATCATATTTTTTTGAAAATACTGAAATAAAAGGACACTCATTATTTGAATTGATTAAAAGACCCAAAATAAGAATATTAGATTTAATTGATAATATAGAAAAAAAATACAATAATGATGTTTTAGAACAAGTTGAAACAAAGATTAAATATGAGGGATATATAAATAAAACGATAAAAGAAGCAGAAAAGTTGTTGAAACTAGAATCAAAACAAATACCCGAAGACATAGATTACATAAAAATAAAAAACTTAGCATCAGAAGCGCGACAAAAATTAAGTATAGTCAGACCTAAAACAATAGGCCAAGCAACAAGAATAAGCGGTGTTAACCCAGTAGACATATCGATATTAACCATATACTTAAAAAAGGAATATAATAAATGAATGAAGAAGTATTTACAAAAGAGTTAGAAAAATTAAATATAATAATAGATGAAGAAAAAAGTAATTTATTGAAAAAATATTATAATTTTTTAGTTGAATATAACAAAAAAACAAATCTTACCTCAATAATAGAGTATGAAGAAGTATTATTAAAACACTTTTATGATTCACTAACTCCAACAAAAACAATAAATTTTTTAGATATCGAGTCTGTGATTGATATTGGCACAGGAGCAGGCTTCCCAGGAGTTGTATTAAAAATATTTTATCCACATCTTAATTTAACTTTACTTGATTCAAATAATAAAAAAATAGATTTTCTAAAAGAATTAACAAGTATTTTAGATTTAAAAGAAATTACTTTTATACATAGTAGAGCAGAGGAACTTAATCAAAGAGAAAAATATGATTTAGTAATTGCAAGAGCAGTTAAAAATTTAGATATTTTACTTGAAATTTGCTTACCATTAGTTAAAATTAACGGTCATTTTATTGCGATGAAAGGCGATAGTAGTAAAGAAATCCAAGAAAATGAGAAAGTGATAGATTTGTTAGGTTGCGAACTGGAAAAAGAATTAACATTTGAATTACCAATTGAAAAATCAAAAAGAAGCATAATAAAAATAATTAAAAAATCAAAAACGGACAATAAATACCCTCGTCCATATTCCCAAATAATCAAAAAGCCATTGAAAAATAGCATTAAATAAAGTATTATAGTTATTAGAATAATAAAAGGGGCTAATACAATGAATATCGAATCACAAGTTTTAGAAATATATGTTAATGATATTATTCCAAATCGTTTTCAACCACGACTTTCTTTTGATGAGCAAAAATTATCTGAATTAGCTCAATCAATTAAAAATCATGGTATTATTCAGCCATTAGTATTAAGAAAAATTGGAGATAAATATGAAATAGTAGCTGGCGAAAGACGATATAAAGCAGCGCTATCTATAGGTTTGAATAAAGTGCCTGCGATAATTACTGATTTAGATGATGATAAAAGCGCTGAAATAGCCTTAGTTGAAAATTTACAAAGAAAAGATCTTACTTCTATAGAAGAAGCAAAATCATTTAAAAAATTACTTGATAGAGGTTATTTAACTCAAGAACAATTAGCTGAAAAAATGGGATTATCTCAATCAGCTATATCAAATAAGTTAAGATTATTAAATTTAAGTGAAGAAGTTCAAAATGCTTTATTACAAGAAAAAATATCAGAAAGACACGCTAGAAGTTTATTGGCTGTTTCAGACAAATCTAAACAGATTGATTTATTATCTAAAATACAAGCTGAAAGATTAACCGTGAGACAATTAGATTCCGAAATAGAATTGTTATTTAATGGAAATGAGGGAAAAATGGAAAATATAGAAAAAAATGAGGTTTTCGAATTGCCAAAAACTTTTGTTGATGCTCCTCCAACTTTTGAAGTAGAGTTTCCATCAGTTGAAACGACAGAAGAAGTTACATCGTCGATAACAGAAGAACAAAATTCAGAATCACAAGTAGAAAACATAGAAAACTTGTTAGATAACAATAAAACCGATACTTTTAGCTTCTTTAGTCAACCAGAACAACAAAACGTTGAAGAAGTAAAAGAAGAAATGCCAAATGTTTTTGGTTTTCCAAGTTTTGAAGAACTATCAGTAATTCCATCTGTTGAAAATAATTCACAAGAAAATCAGACAATTGATGAACCGATTAAGGAAGAGGTAACAGACGAAACATTTAGCATTGATGATACAAATATATCTAATAATTCTTCTAACGAAGCCACGCTAGAAGCCGCAGTTAAAAATTTAACTAGTGATTTTGAAAACCCAAAACCACAATTTGAGTCACAAGAAGAAAAAAAGGAAGAAGAACCAATTCAAAAAATAGAGTTAAAAATAGATAAATCAAATTTTAGAACAGTGGAAAATGCTTTTGAAAACTTGAAAAAAGAGATAATTGATGCAGGATTGAAAATTGATATGGACACCTATAACTTTGATCAATATTATCAATTAATAATAAAAGTATATAAATAAGGAATTTAATATTCCTTTTTTATTGTATATAACATATAATACAATTGTTAGCATTTTTCTATGCTATAATGTGATAAATGTTTGGAGGAATTACAATGATAGACATTATAAAAGAAGCAATAAAAAATTCATTATTAGATATTAATATTAACTTGAAAGAAGAAATAATAATAGAAAAGCCAAAAAGCAAAGATAACGGAGACTATTCAACAAATATTTGTCTTAAAATTGCAAAAAATGAAGGTTATTCACCAATCGAACTAGCTGAAAAAATTAAAACAAAAATAAAGTTTCCTGAATTAGAAAATATAGATATAAAAATGCCTGGTTTTATTAATTTTTTTGTTAAAAAAGAACACTTAATAGAAAATATTAATAAAGTAATTGAATTGGGAAAAAATTATGGTAGAAATAACATTGGTCAAAATGAAAAAATAAACTACGAATACGTTAGTGCTAATCCAACAGGAATACTGCATACAGGGAATGCAAGAGGAGGAGCATATGGAGATAATATGGCAAGAATTTTGTCGTTTTGTGGATATGATGTTACTAGAGAATACTATATTAATGATGCAGGCAACCAAGTTAATAATTTAGGCTTATCTTTAAAAGCAAGATATTTGGAAAAATGTGGTTTGGAATTTGAAATTCCTCAAGATGGTTATCATGGTTTAGAAATAGTTGCCTTAGCAGAAGAACTTTATAGTATTTATAAAGATGAATTAATTGACAAAAACAACGAATATTTTTCAAATTATGCTATTGATAAATTAATGACAGTAATAGTCGATGATTTAAAATTATATGGAGTTGAATATGATGTAATGACTAGCGAAAAATCAATATATCAAAAATATGATCTAGAAGAGCTAGTGAAAACATTAACTGAAAAAGGTTATACATATGAAAAAGACAATGCAATATGGTTAAAATCGTCTGAATTACTTGATGATAAGGATCATGTTTTGGTAAAAAGTGATGGAGTATATGCCTATTTATTACCGGATATTGCCTACCATATTGATAAAATAAATAGAGGTTATAAAAAGATGGTTACAATTTTGGGGACAGACCACCATGGATATGTGAATAGAATTAAATCGGGATTAATGGCAATGGGATATGATCCGAAAATGTTGGATATAAAATTATTACAATTAGTTAGGTTAATTCAAGATGGTCAAGAAGTAAAAATGAGTAAAAGAACCGGAAAGAGTATTGCATTAAGAGAATTAGTTGAAGAAATAGGTTTAAATGCAGCTAGATACTACTTTGCTTCAAGAAGTTTGGATACACAAATTGATTTAGATATGGATTTAGCAATAAAAAAATCAAATGAAAATCCAGTTTACTATGTATCATATGCTTATGCGAGAATTTGTACAATTTTAGAAAATTATGGCGAAATGCCTGTTATTAAAGAATATAAGAATTTAGATTTAGAAAAAACAGAAGATGTTTTAGAGCGGATATACCACTTTCCAAACGTAGTTATTGATGCTGCTAAAAAAGAATTACCACATTTATTAACAAATTATATATATAATCTTGCAACTTCATTTCATAGCATGTATAATGAATATCGATTTATTAGTGATGATAAAAATATTACTAAAGAAAATTTAAGTTTATTACTTGCAATAAAGATAACTATGTATAACACTTTAAATCTGTTGGGAATAGAACCACCAGAAAAAATGTAGAAGGAAGATAATATGAAAGCGAAATTAACAGAAGAAGAATTAGAACTAATGTCATATGATGACATTGCTCATTTAATATTAAAAGAACAAGGCAAAAAAATGAAAATTGCTGATCTTTTTAAACTTGTCTCAAAAGAATTAAAATTGACAAAAGCAGAATATGAAAATCATGTTGGAGATTTTTTTGAATTATTGTCTACAGATAAAAGATTTATTATGTTAGAAAATGGATTTTGGGATTTAAGAGTAAACCACAGTCACAAAATTAAAATTGAAGATGATGAAGATGATTATATTGAAGACTTGGACATTGATGAAGAAGCAGAAGAAGAAATAGAGGCTACAGAGGATATTGATTCAGATGTAGATCCAGAAGATGATGAAGCTGAAGATGATTTGGATGGATTATCTGTTGTTACTGATGAAGAAGATGAGGATATGATGTAGATTTTCTCTTTAATTATTTAAAGAAAGGGAATTGTCATGGAAGAAAGATTAGAAGTAATAAATAGTAGATATGAAGAATTAAATAATCAATTAAGCAATCAAGAAATATTGAGTAATTTTGAATTAATGAAAAAAATATCTAAAGAACATAGTGATTTAGAAGAAACTGTTGAAAAATATAAAGCGTTCAAAAAAAATAAAGAGGATA
>CAYTSC010000002.1:0-5944 GCA_964440475.1 uncultured Muribaculaceae bacterium | reverse complement strand
AAATGCTTGAAAATCCCGATTTTTTTCGTGAAGTAAAAGAAGAATTAGATAAATTACTATTTTTTCAAGAAACATTAACAAAAGAATTAGAACTACTTCTTATTCCAAAAGATGAAAACGATGGAAAAGATGTAATAATGGAAATAAGAGGGGCTGCGGGTGGAGATGAAGCAAACATTTTCGCCGGAGATTTATTTAGAATGTATACGAGATATTTTGAGAGTGCAGGTTGGAGAACTGAAATAATTCACGAAGTATTCGGAAGCAGCGGCGGCTATGCCCAAATAGAGTTTGCCGTAAAAGGAAATAACGTATATTCAAAACTTAAGTATGAGAGTGGATCACATAGGGTACAAAGAATTCCTGCTACTGAGACACAAGGAAGAGTTCATACATCAACCGCAACTGTATTAGTAATGCATGAAGTTGATGATATTGAAATAGATATTAACCAATCCGATTTGAAAATCGATGTTTTTCATAGTGGAGGAGCTGGTGGTCAGTCAGTTAACACAACCAATTCAGCAGTTAGAATTACTCATTTACCAACAAATATTGTTGTTCAATGTCAAAATGAGAGAAGCCAATTAAAAAACAAAGATAAAGCAATGCAAATTTTGAAGGTAAGGTTATATGATGAACAAATTCGTGAGCAAGAAAGCAAGGTAGGGGCAACAAGAAAGAGCAAAATCGGGACAGGAGATCGTTCGGAAAAAATAAGGACATATAATTATCCGCAAAATAGAGTAACAGATCATAGAATTAATAAGAGTTGGATGGAATTAGATAAAATAATGGATGGAGACATAGAAGAAATTATAGAGTCTTTAATTACGGAAAATCAAAAACTATTATTAGAGGAAAAATAATATGAAAAAACCAGAGTCAATCACTAAAAATGATTGGTTTTTGTTGCGTGAAAAATATCCAAATGATTTACCAAAAATAATAAAAAAAATTAGTAAGGGCTATCCTGTTCAATACATAATAGGAGATATTGATTTCTACGATTGTAGAATACTTGTAAATAAAAATGTACTTATACCAAGATTTGAAACTGAATTATTAACTGAAATAGCCATTAATAAAATTAAAGAAAAATACAAAACTAAAAAAATAAAAATAATCGATTTAGGAACGGGATCTGGATGTATTGCAATAAAACTAGCGACAACCTTCCCCCATAGTGAAGTTTTTGCTATAGATAAATCAAAAAAAGCAATACAATTAGCAAGAAAAAACGCGATTTTAAATAATGTTAAAATAGATTTTATAGTTCAAAAATTCAAAGATAAATTAAATGACAAATATGATGTAGTAATTAGCAATCCACCATATATAGGATTAAAAGATGAAGTTGAGAAAAAAGTTCGTAAATTTGAACCAAAAGGCGCTCTTTTTGCTTTGAAAAAAGGTTTATATTATTATGAACAAATATTAAAAAATATAAAGAATAATTTAACTGATAATTATTTAATAATATTTGAAATAGGTGCAAATCAAGAAAAAGAATTGATAAAAATAATTGAAAGGCACTTACCAAATAGTTCAGCTTGTTTTGAAAAAGACTACAATGACTTTAATCGCTTTTGTATAATAGAAAACATTGTATATAAAGAGTAAATAATATTGTATAATTATTGACATTATTTCGCCTTCATTATATATTTTATATGGGAGATGCTTATGAAAAGAATGATAAATGTTTTGAAAAATGCAAAAGAAAATAAGTATGCAATACCACAATTTAATATTAATAATTTAGAATGGACAAAGTATATTCTTGAAGCGTGTCAAGAAGAGCGAAGTCCAGTTTTTTTAGGAGTAAGTTCTGGTGCTGCAAAGTATATGGGAGGATATAACGTTGTTAGAAAGTTGGTTGATGGATTAATTCATGATTTAGGGATAACTATTCCAGTTATTCTTCATTTAGATCATGGCACATCTGTTGATGAGTGTAAAAAAGCAATTGATGCAGATTTTGACTCTGTAATGATCGATGCTTCACAATACGATTTAGATACTAATATTAATATGACAAATGAAGTTATTGCATATGCTGAAAACCAATTAGTGGAAGCTGAAATAGGCACTATAGGTGGTACAGAAGACTCAGTATCTGCTGAAATTAACACGACAAATGTAGAAGATGCAGTAAAATTTACGCAAAGTACAAAAATAGATTTATTTGCCCCAGCACTTGGAAGTGTTCACGGTTTATACAAGGGTGAACCGAATATACAATTTGACAAAATGGAAGAAATAAAATTGGCAACAAATCTTCCGCTTGTCTTACATGGGGGAACGGGTCTAAGTGATGATATTATAAAAAAAAGTATAAATTCAGGTGTATGTAAAATAAATATAAATACAGAATTTCAAATTGCTTGGTCACAAGCAGTACGTGATTTTTTAGATAATAACCATAATCAATATGATCCAAGAAAGATTATTTCTGCTGGTGAAAAAGCAATGAAGGAAGTTGCTAAAACAAAGATAAATCTTCTGGGATCTAAAAATAAAGGATAGTGATAATATGAAAAAAATGATAGTTGAAGGCGGAAAAACACTAACTGGAACAATTAAAATTAGTGGTTCAAAAAATAGTGCAGTAGCGCTTTTACCTGCAGCGATTTTATCAGATGATTATTCGACGATATATAATGTTCCAGATATCTCAGACACACAAAACATTATTAAAATACTTGAAATATTGGGTTGTGAAATAAAGTTTATTGATGATACAGTGGTGATAAATTCCAAAAACATACAAAATAAATTAATAGATGAAGAACATGCAAGTAAAATGCGTGCTTCATATTACTTTATGGGAAGCTTACTTGCTAAATTCAAGAGGGTTGAAATGTTTTTTCCAGGTGGGTGTAAAATTGGTTCAAGACCAATAGATATACATATTAAAGGATTTGAAAAATTAGGCGCTAAAGTAACTTGTGATGGAAACCTTTATATAATCGAAGCCGAAGAATTAAAAGGAGCCAATATATATTTGGATTTTGCAAGTGTTGGAGCTACTATAAATGTAATGATGGCAGCAACAAAAGCAAAAGGAAGAACAATTATTGAAAATGCTGCTAAAGAGCCGGAAATTGTTAATATTGCTTCATTTTTAAACAACATGGGCGCTAAAATTACTGGTGCAGGAACCAGTACCATTAAAATTGATGGTGTAGAATCACTGACAAATGGTATAGTTGAAAACATTCCAGATCGTATTGAAACAGGAACATATATTATAATTGGAGCTCTAATTGGAAAAGATTTAATTGTTGAAGGTTTAATAAAAGAACACTTAGATGCTTTACTTTCGAAATTAAAAGAAATGGGAATAGAATATACAATAACGGGAAATTCGATAAAAATTTCAAAAAGCGATAATCTAAAACCAGTTAACATTAAAACTTTAGTTTATCCTGGCTTTCCAACAGATTTAGGACAACCAATAAGTGTTTTATTAACACAATGTGAAGGAACGTCACTATTTGAAGAAACAATATTTGAAAATAGACAAGGACATGTTGCGCATTTAAATAAAATGGGAGCCAATATTAGTCCTCAAGGACAAAATTTAGTTATTAAAGGAAAAGCAAATTTAATAGGTTCAGAAGTAGAATCGACTGATTTAAGAGCGGGTGCAGCTCTAGTGGCCGCTTCATTGATAGCAGAAGGCGAAACTATAATAACTGAAATAGAACATATTTTAAGAGGTTATGAACACATTGTAGAAAAACTAGAACATGTTGGAGCAAAAATAAAGCTAATAGAAGAATAAATGTATTGCAATCTATATTTCTTATGATATAATTGTCAAGAAAAGAAATAACTATGACTAACAAACCTGTCATGGCGGAAGGAGCATTATAAAATGAAAGCGAATATACATCCTGAACAAAAAGAATGTCAAGTTGAATGTGCGTGTGGAGCGACCTTTGTAACAAAGTCGAATCAAGATAAAGTGCATATTGAAGTGTGTAATGAATGTCATCCATTCTACACAGGAACACAAGGCAAAACTAAGAAAACAGGAAAAGTAGAGAAATTCAATAAAAAATGGAATATTGAAAAATAAGACTGCAGTTGCAGTTTTTTTATATCTAAATTATAATATATTTAGGTGATAGTATGAAAATAGGTATAGGTAGTGACCATCGTGGTTATGAAAACAAAAATAAAATAATAGAAAAATTGAAGGGTAAATATCAAATTATTGATTATGGTCCAGTAGAAGCTAATCCAGAAGATGACTACCCAGAATATGCATTAAAGGTTGGCGAAGCAGTTAGAGACAAAAAAGTGGAACTTGGAATTGTATTATGTGGAAGCGGAATTGGGGTTTCAATTGCTGCGAATAAAGTAAAAAATATAAGGGCAGCAAAAGTCGACAACATTTTGGATGCTGAATTATCTAGGAAACATAATGATGCAAACATAATCGCACTTAATGCTAGCAAAAGTATTGCTGAATTAATTGAGTTAATTGAAAAATTTATAAATACAGAATTTTCAAATTTAGAAAGACACAAGCGAAGAATAAGTATAATTTCTACTTATGAGGATAATATATGATAAAGACTTTCTTATATGTATTAACCATTTTATTAAGTCTTTTTGCACTTAATGGAATAAACTTTGATAAATTTATTAAAAAAAATCACATTTGGGAAGCTAGAATACTAATAATTATTTTAAGTATTATTTTCGGTTACATAATTACAAATTTTATAATAGATTTCATTAATGTTAGTCAAATAATAAAATAATTCGTTCATTTATCTAGGGAATGATATGCTAGAAAAAAAATAAATTTAATGATAATATATTGATAGGAGGAATTGTCATGAAAATAAATATACGCGGACAAAAGTTAGAAATAACAGAAGGAATTAAAGATCATGTTGAAGGAAAACTTTCAAAATTAGAAAAATACTTTGATAAACCGGATGAAGTGGAAATAAATGTTTTAGCAAAAATAAAGGGAATAGAACAAATAATTGAAGTTACAATACCGGGAAGATTTATGCTAAGAGCCGAAGAAAGCCATAGTGATCTTTATGCTGCAGTTGACCTAGTAATAGATAAATTAGAAACTCAAATAAAGAAAAACAAATCACGTTTAAGAGATAAAAGTCGTAGTGGAAACAATCAATTTAATTTTGAGTTTATGGAAGATATTAAGGAAGAACCAACTGAAAAAAAAGTGGTAAAAAGAAAAGAAATTGAATTGAAGCCAATGAGCGAAGAAGAAGCAGCATTACAAATGGAGTTACTGAATCATGATTTCTTCTTATTCAAAAACATCAATCAAGAATGTTTCTCTGTTATTTATCGAAGAAAAGATGGTAACTACGGGATTATAGATACTAACTAAAAGAGTGTAAAAACTCTTTTTTTATGATAAAATATCTAATGTGGAGATGATTATATGAATTTTTTAAAAAAATTAATAGATACCGAGTATAAAGAGTTAGCTCGTTTTGGTAAAATTGCCGATAAAATAGAAGAATTAGAAGAAAATTATAAAAACTTTTCGGATGATGAATTAAAGGCTAAAACTCATGAATTTAAAGAAAGATTAGTTAATGGCGAAACATTGGATGATATATTAGTTGAAGCATTTGCAACAGTTCGTGAAGTTGGAGATAGAGTTCTTGGAGAAAGGGCTTTCTACTCGCAATTATTAGGTGCCATTGCAATTCATTATGGTAATATTGCAGAATTAAAAACCGGCGAAGGAAAAACATTGGTAACTACTTTTCCAGCATATTTAAATGCATTAGATGGTAAAGGAGTTCATGTTGTTACAGTTAATGAATACTTATCATCAAGAAATGCTGAATGGATGGGCGGTATTTACGATTTTTTAGGATTAACAGTAGGAGTAAATATTCGTGAATTAAGTCCACAAGAAAAGCAAGAAGCATATAAT
>CAYTSC010000001.1:27060-56071 GCA_964440475.1 uncultured Muribaculaceae bacterium | reverse complement strand
TATTGTAGTGTGTCAAAAATCAGTTGTTTATCTTCACTAGAAAGCGGAAAAGAAACATCTTTAGATATTTTTCTTAATATGGGGTCAAATTCATCATAAATTTTAATATTTGGTAATTCCATATTTCTCACCAAAGACATAGTACCAAATTTTTTTATAAAAATAAAGTCTTATTATATGTAAACTAAATGAAAACAATTAATTAGAAACTATTAAACTGATATGATTGTGTTATATTATATATAGGTGAAACTATGTTAAAGGTATTTAGAAAATGTGACAAAACATTACTTTTTATTACAATAGTTTTTAGTATTTTAGGACTACTAATGGTTTTTAGTTCTTCATCAATTATTTCATCATTTAATGAAAAAATAACTTCTTATCACTATTTTATTAAACAATTAGGTTTTGTAGTAATTAGTTATATTGGTGGTTTATTGGTTGTTAATATTCCAATAAGTAAGTACAAAAAAAATATTAACCTTATAGCTATAATAAATCTTTTATTACTAATAGGACTATTTTTCTTTGCTAAAAAAATAAATGGTTCTAGAAGCTGGTATGATTTAAAAGTATTTAATTTACAGCCAAGTGAATTATCTAAAGTAATAATAATATTATTTTCAGCATTTTATTTTCAAAAATATCAAAAAAAATCAAATAGAAAAACAACATCATTTAAAGATAGTTTTTATATTCCTGCAATATACAGCTTAATAGTAGCGTTTCTTGTATTTAAACAACCGGATTTTGGAACGACAGCAATTATTATTTCATTAGTCATCGGTATTCACTTAATACTTCCATTAAATAAAGATATGTGGATAAAATTAGGTAAAATAGTAGCGGTATCAATACTAGCGGCTTTTGCTGTTTATAATTTTAGAGGTGGAATTTTTAATGAACAACAATTAAAAAGATTTAATTTTAAACAACCATGTACAAGATATGTTGAAGATACAGGATATCAACTATGTAATTCATTTATAGCGATTAATAACGGAGGTTTAAGTGGAGTAGGGCTTGGTAGTTCAACTCAAAAGTTTTTATATTTACCGGCTGGTCATACAGATTTTATATTTTCAATTATTACTGAAGAACTAGGATCAATAGGTGGTGTATTAATAATAATTGGATATGTGATTATGTTATATCGAATATATAGAATATCTAAAAATTCTTCAAATATACGAAACTCTATAATTGCCTTTGGAGCATTTATTGTAATATTTGTTCATGTATTTACTAACTTAGCGGGAATTACTGGATTAATACCATTAACAGGAATACCATTACCATTTTTAAGTTATGGTGGTAGTTTTACAATTACAATGTATATTCTAATGTTCTTTGTTCAAAGAGTTGCAATAGAAAATTATGATGATAACTTTAAAAAAGCAATAAAATCGATATAAAAAAAGGAAATAATTCTCTTTTCACGAATATATATGGTGAAAGGAGGAAACATGAAAAAATATTTAACACTTAAAAATATTGTTTTTACTTTGTCGTTTATTATTATATTTATTTTAGGATTCTTATTATATAAACCTCAAAAGGTTAAGTCCGAAACAAAAGAAGAAATAATTACAATAAATGAAAATGTTAATGAAGAAGTAAATGAAGTAGAAGAAAACATTTTTTATGTCGATATTAAAGGTGCGGTTAAAAAACCAGGAGTATATGCTTTTAATGAAGGGCAAATGATCGTAGATGCAATTAAGTCAGCTGAGGGATTATTAAAAAGTGCAACAACAAAAAATATAAATTTAAGTAAAAAACTAAAATCAGAAATGGTAATATATATTTTTACAACCACTGAATTAAAAAAAAGCAATCAAACTAATCAAGTAAAAGTACCAGAATGTAATTGCGAAACAATCGAAATAAATAATTGCATCGAAGAAGAAACAAATTCAAAAGTTGCTGAAACAAAAAATGATGAACAAACAAAAAAAGAAACTAAAAAAATCAATATAAATAAAGCAAGTTTAGATGAACTACAAAGCCTTACTGGAATTGGTTTATCAAAAGCAGAAGCAATTATTAATTATCGTCAAGACAATCCTTTTTGCGCTATTGAAGACTTAATGAATGTATCAGGAATAGGACAATCTACATTTGATAAATTAAAAGACAATATAACAATTAATGAATATTAAGATAAGAAAATTATTAATTGGTAACTTTATTTACATATTATTATTAATCATTTTGTCATTGTTTTTAATCTATTCATATTATTTCAAAAATGAAAAACATATTGATACTAAAAATAAAACAAATTTTATTGGAATAATTAATAACTATACACTTGATGGAAACAAACTAAACTTAATAGTTAACGGAGAAGAAAAATTAAAAGTAACATATTATATCAATAAAGAAAAAGAAAAAAATGCTTTACAAAAGAATCTACAATATGGAAAAAAAGTTAAGTTAATGTGTGAATTATCAAAGCCAATTAATAATACTATTCCAAATACATTTAATTATAAAAATTATTTAAAGTCAAAAAATATAAATCATTTATGTAAAGCATCTAAAATAGAATTGTTAGAAAATAAAATTAGTTTTTTCTATAACTTAAAAAATATAATCAGAAAAAGGATAGAAAATTTTGCCAGTAGTGATTATATATTGATGTTTCTAATTGGAGATAAATCATTAATGGATCAAGAAGCATTAAATGCATATCAAATAAATGGAGTTACACATCTTTTTGCAATATCTGGAATGCATGTTGGTATGTTTTCTATGATATTGATATATGTATTAAAAAGAATAAAAATAAAAGAATCAATTAGATATTTAATAATAAGTGTGTTTTTATTAATATACTGTTTCTTAACTAATTTTAGCCCTAGTATTAATAGGGCTACTATATTTTTTGTTTTAGTTGCTGTAAATAAAATTTTTTATACACATATATCTGTTTTAAAAATATTTATTATAACTATTTCTATTTTATTATTCATTAATCCATATAATATATATGATTTAGGATTTATTTATTCTGCAGTAACTAGCTTTGGATTAGTAATTGGAAGTGAATATATAAATAGCAAAAACTACTTTACTACTTTACTCAAGGTAAGTTATATTGCATTTTTATTTAGTTTACCAATTACTCTTGTAAATTTTTATGAAATAAATTTATTGACAATATTTAACAATTTAATCTTTGTGCCATTAGTTTCATTCATCATCTATCCAATATCATTAATAACATTTGTTTTTTCATTTTTTGAACCAATTTTTATAGTATTTATTAATATAATTGAAACAATTTCGTTTGAGTTAGTAAAGTTCAATATTAATTTAGTAATACCTAAAATTAATGTGATATATATTTTAATATATTATTTATCAGTAGTTTTATATTTAAAGAAAAATCAAAAATATTTAATATTGGCTATAATGGTATTACTAATACCTAAATTATTAGTATATTTTAACAATAATTATGAGATATATTTTTTAGATGTTGGACAAGGGGATGCATTATTAATTAGAAGTCCTAATAATAAAGAAAATATAATGATTGATGTTGGTGGTAGAGTAAATTATAAAGAAGAATCTTGGGCAATCAAACAAAGAAAATTTAATATGTCTAGTAATATAATTCTTTTTTTAAAGAGTTTAGGAATTAATAAGTTAGATACAATTATTGGAACTCATGGAGATGATGATCATCTTGGTGAAACAATTAATATGATTAATAATTTTAAAATAAAATCTATTGTTTTAAATCAGGGAAGTTATAATGATTTAGAAAAAAAGATAATAAAAACAAACATAAAAGTAAAAGACAAATATTATTCTAACAATTATCAAATAAATTATTTGAAAACAAAATTAGCTAAAAATGAAAATGATAATAGCCAAATAATATTATTAAATATAAATGGATATAAAATTTTATTAATGGGAGACGCTAGTAAAACTCAGGAATTAGAAATAATAAAAAAATATGACTTAGATAATATTATATTACTAAAATTAGGTCATCATGGTTCTAAGACAAGTTCTGATGAGAATTTTTTAAAATTTGTAAAGCCACGATATTCGATAATTTCATCTGGTAGAAATAATCGTTTTAATCATCCGCATCATATTACAATTAGTAACTTAAATAAATACAATCTTAAGTATTATAATACTCAAGATAAAGGTACAATTAAGATAACAATTAATGATAGCATGAAATTTTCTTTTACGTCGCCCTAGATTAAAAACTAAAAATCATATATAATTATTAAAGAGGTTATTTATTATGAATAAGTATGTGATTTTAGCAGAGTACTATCATTTAATTGAAGAAGAGATAAATAAAATAATTGATTTGAAAACTGAAACAATTATTTTTGATGCTGAAACATCACAATTTCAAGATGTAATTATTGAAATTGGCAGTCAATCGTTATTTAGCACTAAAAGAACAATTGTCTATCGAAATTTTCATTTGTCTAAGGAACAAGAAAAATTCGAAAAATTCATTATTGATTATAATGAAAATTTAAACCCAGATATAACATTAATTTTAACAACAAACAAAAAGTTAGATTCCAGAAAAAAAATCACTAAATTATTTCGTGACTCATATAAAATAATCGATTTATTAAATGAAAAAGATTATTTTTATATCGATAGACTAAGTGAATTAATTAAAGAAAAAGGTTATTCAATAAACAACAATGATTTAAGATTAATCTGGGAAAGAGCAATTAAAAACTACGATATAGCTATTAATGAATTAAATAAATTATTTATTGTATCTATCGAAACAAAAAAAATAATAGAATCAGATATATTTACACATGTCCCTAAATATATTGTCAATGAAATATTTGAAATTAAAGAAGCGATAATTAAAGGTAGAGCTAGCGATTATATTTCATTATTAGATGATTATAAAGATTCTAAAAAAAGTATGATTCCATTAATGACACTTCTTGCTAATGAATATAGACTAATATATTTAGTTAAAAATACGGAGTATAGTGATCAAGCAATAGCGAATTCATTAGGTATGAGAAGTGATTATCCAGTTAAATTAGCTAGAGGAAACGTTCATTTATATACAAATGATGACTTATTAGATAATTTACTTGAATTGGCTGATTTAGATATTAAAATAAAATCCGGAATAATAGAAGAATATTTAGGATTTGATTTATTTTTATTAGAAATAAAAGGTGATTTAAAATGAATGAAAAAATAATTAATGAAGTAAGTAAGGTTGTTAATGTTAAACCAAGTCAAGTAGAGGCAACATTAATATTATTAAAAGAAGGCAATACTATTCCATTTATTGCAAGATATAGAAAAGAAGTTACTGGTTCTTTAGATGAAGAAGTAATTAAAACGATTGCAAGTTTTTATGATTATGAAATTAATTTGTTAAAAAGAAAAGAAGATGTAATTCGTTTAATAGATGAAAAAGGTATGTTAACAGATGAACTAAAATTGGAGATAATGAATTGTTCTAAATTAATTGAAGTTGAAGACTTATATAGACCATTTAAAGAAAAAAAGAAGACTAAAGCAACAGAAGCAATTAAAAATGGTTTAGAACCACTTTCTAAGCATATTTTAGAATATAATAAAAATGTATATGAAGAAGCGAAAAACTTCTTAAATGATAATATAACTTCTGTAGAATTAGCAATAGAAGGTGCTCAACATATAATTGCTGAAATAGTAAGTGATGAACCTAAATATCGTAAATACATTCGTAGTTTTATTTATAGAGAGGGAACAATTATTTCTAAAATAAAGAAAAATGCTATTGATGAAAAAAAAGTATACGAAATATATTATGATTATGAAGAAAAAGTTAATCAAATAAAACCTCATCGTATTCTAGCGGTTAATCGTGCTGAAAAAGAAGACGTTATAAAGGTAAACATAAATATAGATAAAGAAGAGATAATATCATATATTGAGAGTAAGTTCATAACTGGTGAAGAAAAAACATGTATAAAACTAATTAAAGAGGCAATTTTAGATGGCTATAATCGTTTGATTTTTCCAAGTGTTGAAAGAGAGGTAAGGAGTGAGTTAAAAGAAACTGCTGAAGAGTCTGCAATTAAAAACTTCTCACTTAACCTAGAAAATTTATTATTAACACCTCCAATTAAAGAAAAGGTAGTTTTAGGTTTTGACCCAGCATTTAGAACAGGATGTAAACTAGCAGTTTTAGATCCAACTGGTAAGTTATTAGCTATAGAAATAATATATCCAAATGAACCACAAAATCAAATTCAATTAAGTAAAAAGGTAATATTAGATTTAATAGATAAATACAATGTAGATGTAATTGCTATAGGGAATGGAACGGCATCTAGAGAGTCAGAAAGTTTTATTGCTTCTACAATTAAGGAAAGTAATAGAAAAGTTGAATACTTAATTGTTAATGAAGCAGGGGCAAGTGTATATTCTGCAAGCGAGGAAGCAATAAAAGAGTTTCCTGATTTAACAGTTGAAAAAAGAAGCGCTGTTAGTATTGGAAGAAGACTTCAAGATGCATTATCCGAATTAGTTAAAATAGATCCAAAGAGTATAGGAGTTGGCTTATATCAACACGATGTAAGTGCTAAAAATCTAGATGAGTCCTTAACTTTTGTTGTTGAAAAAGTAGTAAACCAAGTGGGTGTAAATATTAATACAGCATCTAAATCTATTTTAAAATATATATCAGGACTTTCTAGCAGAGTAATTGATCAAATAATTGATTATCGTGAAAAAAAAGGTAAATTTAATAACAGAGAAGAAGTAAAAACAATTAAAGGAGTGACTGATAAAGTATATGAACAGTCAATTGGTTTCTTGAGAATTGATAATGGAAATAATCCACTGGATAGAACAGGAATTCATCCAGAATCATATGAACTAACAACATCATTATTAAATCACTTAAATGTTAGTGTTAATTCATTAGGGACAAAAGAACTAACTGATTCATTAGAAAATATTAATATTGAAGATATGTCTAATAAATATTCTATTAATAGCATCACATTAACAGATATAGTAGAAAATTTAAAAAAGCCAATGAGAGATCCACGAGATACAATGCCTAAACCAATATTAAAAAGCGAAATATTAAAAATTGAAGACCTGACTTTAGGAATGAAATTAAATGGAACAGTAAGAAACGTAGTTGACTTTGGAGCATTTATCGATATTGGATTAGATAATGATGGTTTAGCCCACATATCCAAATTAAGTAATCGTTATATTAAACATCCTAGTGAAGTAGTAAGTGTCGGTGACATAGTAGATTGCTATATAATTGATATATCGGTGGAGAAGGGAAAAGTCAGTTTAAGTTTAGTTGAAAAATAAAAAGGAAATTATTTCCTTTTTTCTATTACTAACCAAAACTTAGTTGGCCATTTTTCATTATTATCAATTTCAACAAATTTATTTAAATATTGAAAATATGTATCATCTGTAGTAACGTTGTTAAGTATTATTTTTAAGTTGGATGAATTTATTTCATTTTCCCATTCTGATAAAGAAAGACAATTGACAATTTCTTGTGCTTCTCTTGGTAAACTTTCTAGTCCCCATGTTTGTTTATTGAAAAATTCAATTAATGAATTTATATTCCCATATATGTATTCTTTATCAATTTTTATTGAATTATAATAATTTTTAAATTGACTATGATTTAATATATAATTTAAAACTTGTTTAGATTCATCTATTTTTTCAGGAAGTAACTTAAATTTGGTGACCTCATTATCAATTTCTTCAAATTTAAAACCTTCTCGTATAATTATTTTTCCATCATCTTTTAATAATGTTTTAATGTATTTGAAGAAATCACTTAAAGCATTTGTTTTATTGTCATGATAAGAGATTATTTCATGACAAATAGAACTTAAAATAATAATATCATATTTAATTTCACAATTTAATTCACAAACAAAATAGTTGTTATTAATTTTGTTTTTCTTATTTGCATTCTTAATGCTTTCTTCATGAATATCGTAACCATATATAGTGGATTTAATAAATGATTCAGCAATCACTTTCGTTAAAGTGCCTTCTGCACATCCAAAATCTAAGATGATTAAATCATCTTTATTCTTAAATTCGTTTATATATTTGATAAAGTCTAATTTTTTTTCAATATTTAAACTCATTCTTTCTTGATATTCTTTAATATTAGCATTAATAATTTTCAATATTACTCCTCCTCAATAATTTTATTAGTATTTTTAAAATTAAGTTTAGCTATTTTATATAATTCTTCTTTTCCATATTTTCTAACTATATATTTACCAACTTCATCTACTTTAGGTCCAGCGCCTTTAGGTAAATCTAATTTATATTTTTTACTTAAATTATCCATTTGTAATAAGAAAACATATCGAGATATTACAGAGGAAACAGCAACACTTAAATTTTTATCTTCAGCTTTGGTTAAGAATAATATCTTAGTCACTTTTTTTGATGCATCTTTAATATGTTCAAAATATTTCTTTGGATAAACAAATTGATCCATTATTATTCTTTCATAAGGATGGTTATCGCTTTCTAAAAGAGAAACTAAAACTTTATTATGCAAAATAGCTTTAATCTTATTCATATTATAATCTTTGTTTCCATTATAGTCTTCATTATTTAAAATAATAGTTGCATGGGGATAATTTTTAATTAATATCGGAGCAATTTTTCTAACTTTATCATCGGATATTTTTTTAGAGTCTTTAATTCCTAAATCAATTAAATCCATATGTTTATTTTTATCAACAAAAGAAGCCGTTACAACAATTGGTCCAAAGTAATCACCAGTACCAACTTCATCAGAGCCAATTGCCGATAAATTATAGTATCTAAAATCTTTTTCATCTTCTTTTTTCTTTTCTTTAGAATCTAGTTCTTTATAAACATCTCTTTTATTTTTATGCATTTCTAAGTCAAACCACATGTTGGCATCTATATCGGCACTTAAACCTTGAAAAACAACTTTACCTGAATCATAAAGAGTTATTATAGTTCCGCCTTCTTCAGCTTGAAATGTAGCATATTGTGGAGTATTAGATCTTTTTAAATCTTGATAATATTCAATCATTTCTTCTTTTAAATTATCGCTTACTTTATATGATATTGTCATAAGAGCACCTCAAATTAATTTTATCATGTTTTACTTCTTTTTTCATTAATAATGTACTATAATACAAATAGGAGGGATATCATGAATTTTATTGATTTTTTTGTAATCATTATTCTGATCTTAGGATTACTTATCGGTTTTAAAAGAGGATTTATTAAAAGCACTGTAATGCTTGTTGGAACTATATTAGTGTTGGTATTATCATTTTATCTTAAAAACCCAATAGCGACATTAATGTATGAAAAATTACCTTTTTTTAGTTTTAAAGGGGTATTCGAAGGAGTAACAGTACTTAACATACTGATATATGAAGCAATAGCATTTTTAATTGTCTTTAGTGTTCTATCATTATTATTTAAAGTAATATTAGTTGTTACTAAAATAATTGATAAATTATTGAATAGTTTAATTATCTTAACACTTCCATCAAAGCTATTAGGTATGGTTGTTGGATTTGTTCAAGCATTGATAATTTTATTTGTTTTCTTATTTGTATGTGTTCAGCTAGGATTTTTTGCTAATGATATTCATCAAAGTAAATATGGTAGTAAAATAATTAAAGAAACACCATTACTATCTAAACCAACTAGAAACATATATTTAGCATTTGAGGAAATATATGAATTAAAAGAGGATTATAAAGATTCAAAAGATAAATCAGAGTTTAATAAAAAAGCATTTGATACTTTGTTAAAAAATGACGTAATTAGTACAACCTCAGCAGATAAATTAATTGCCACTGGTAAATTAAAAATCGATAATGCTGATTCAATAGTAGAAAAATATAGAAAGTAGGAGATGATATGGCACTTATAGAATATGAAAATGGTAAATTAGATGAAATGGCTACTACAGGTGTGAAAATCATAGATTTTTATGCTAGTTGGTGTGGTCCATGTAAAATGATGGCTAGTGTCTTAGAAGATTTAGCTAAAGAACATAAAGAAGTAGAAATAATAAAAGTTAACACAGATCTTCACCAAGAATTAGCAATGGAATACGGAGTTATGAGTATACCAACAATATATATATATAAAGATAATAAAGAAATCGAAAAACTTATAGGTTTTAGAGATAAAACAGAATTAGAAAAAATTATCAATTCATAATAAAAGTCTTAATTAAATTAAGACTTTTTTACTGCATTAGAAGCTGTGTTTAGATATGCCCTTAATAATCCACCAGCGCCTAATTGTATACCTCCATAATATCTAATAACTACTATTAAGTGACTATTTAAATTATTCTCCATTAATATTTTTAAAATAGGCATACCGGAAGTACCACCAGGTTCACCATCATCGGATTTTTTCTGATTATTCTCGATTATATATGCATAAGGAAAATGAGTTGCCCTTTTATGTTCTTTTTTGAGATTATTTAAAATAGTATTAACGTCATCTATTTTATCTATTTCATAAAAGTAAGCAATAAACTTTGATCTTTTAATAGTATTTGTTTCAACATTTATCAATTTCATATTAAATCACATCACATTTATTGTAACATATATAATAAATATAATTGAAATATTTTGTAATAAATGTTAGATTATTAATAGAAGATTGGTGGTTTAATTGAAAAATAATAAAGGTTTTACTCTAATAGAATTAATATTAATCGTTGCAATGTTATTAATAGTCGTTTTAATGTTTTCATCTAATTTTTCTGGTTTAGAGGCTTCTCAAACACGAAAAGCAGAAGAAAGATTTCAAAATAATATCCAAGTTGCAGTATCGGCATACATTTCATCAACACCATCTGTAGCGAATGAAATAGAACACGGAAAAGGATATTCAAAAGTTTCAATATATAAATTAATTGAAGAGGGTTTTTTAGATAAAAAAATAATTGATCCTCAAACAGATGAAAAGATAGATCGTAGCCAGTCGGCATTAGTTAGATTGAATTGTGATGGTGAGTTTAATATTACATTTCCATTAATAGGTGAGTCATCAAATATTAGTTTTGTGGAATCAACTCCTTTAGTTGTTAAATCTATTCCAACTAACAACTATCAAGATATAAATACAATAGCATTTAGAATGTTGACAGAACAAGGTAGTCAAATTACATTAACTTCATCTTCAACTTTGACAAATGCTGGTCAAATTAAGTTTATTAGTTCTGATTTTTCTTTAACAAATCCAGGAACATATAAAATGTTATATAATTATTTAGATAATACTATGATGTGTCGTCAACATGTTAGAGAAGTTATAATATACTAATAAAATAAAAAGGGGGATTTAAATGTTTAAAGAAAAACTGGAATTAGTGCCAAATAGTCCTGGTAGTTATCAGATGTATAATTCTGATTCTCAAATAATATACATTGGGAAAGCAAAAGATTTAAAGAAGCGTTTAAGTTCTTATTTTAATCGTACTCAAAATAATAAAACAGCAATGTTAGTAAAAGAAATAGCTAACTTTGAATACATTGTTACTTCAACAGAAGTTGAAGCTTTTATTTTAGAATTAAATCTAATAAAAAAACATAATCCTAAATATAATATACTATTAACAGATGATAAATCTTATCCATATATTGAATATATTAAAAAACCATATCCTCAACTTAAAATATCTAGATATTTAAAAGTGAAAAAGAAAAGAGATTCAATATTATTTGGTCCATATCCAAATAGTTATGCAGCTAGAAGAGTAGTAAACTTAGTAAATAGAATATATCCTTTAAAGAAGTGTAAAGTGTTACCTAAAGAACCTTGCCTTTATTATCATATTGGTGAGTGTTTAGGTTATTGTTTTAAGAAAATTGATGAAGAATTAATAGATAATATGGAAAAAGATGTAATAAGCTTTTTAAATGGAACATCAGATCATATAAAAAAAATATTAAAAGAAAAAATAGAGTTTCATTCAAATAATTTAAACTACGAACAAGCGGCAACCTTAAAAGAAGAATTAAATTATATGTCAATTATATTGGATAAACAAAGTGTTGAGTTAAGTGACTTAATTAATCGAGATGTAATAAATTATTATAATGATGATTTTTATTGTTCTATTATTATCTTTTTTATTAGAAATGGTAAATTATTAGAAATACATCGAAATATTTTTCCTATAATAAATGATTTAAAAGAAAACATAGAACAATATATAATGCAATATTATGAAAATCATGAGATACCTAATGAAATTCTGATTACCGATGATATTAATAAAGATATAATTTCTAATATTTTAAATACAAAAGTATTAACTCCATACAAAGGAGAAAAGAAGAAATTACTAAACTTAGTAGAAGAAAATGCGAAAATAAATTTAGAAACCAACTTGAATTTAATCAAAAACAAAGAGAATAAAACTGAAAAAGCTAATGAAGAATTAAAAAGCTTATTAAATTTAAGAACTTTAAATAGAATTGATGTTTTTGATAATTCAAATCTTTTTGGGAACTTTTCTGTTAGTGGAATGATTGTATTTAGGAATGGTAATCCTTCAAAAAAGGAATATAGAAAGTATAAAATAAAATTAGATAAAAATAATGACTATGAAATGATGAAAGAAGTTATTTATAGACGTTATTATAAAATGTTAATGGAAAAAAGTGAGTACCCAAATTTAATTATTGTCGATGGTGGAGAAATTCAAATAGGCGCCGCTAAGAGCGTTTTAAATGAGTTACAATTAGATATTAAAGTGTGTGGTTTAAGTAAAGATGATAATCATAATACAAATTCACTAATTGATGGGGATACGTTAAAGTCATATTCAATAGATAAAAGTAGCGATCTATTTAACTACTTAACTAGAATTCAAAATGAAATACATCGTTATACAATCAATTATCACAGAAATATTCGTAATAAAGGTTCATTTGCAAGCATTTTGGATAATGTTGAAGGTATTGGGCCTAAAAGAAAAAAAGAATTATTAATAAAATTCGGTAGTTTAAAAAATATGAAAAGCGCTAAAATAGAAGACTTAAATAAAATATTGCCCTTAAATGTTGCAACTAAACTTATTGAAGAATTAAGTAAATTAAACTTATAATTGTTTTTTTAAAGATAAAAGCATAGTATAATTAAATAAGGAGAATGAAAATGAGACTATTAAAAATAAAAAAAGATCCAAAAATTAAAGTTTCAAGTTCAATTGTCTCTATATTAGACAATGATTTTTGTTATATACCCATTTATAAAAACTATAACGTTTTGGTTAAGTTAAATCAACCAGTTTTAAAAAATCAAGCAATAATGTTAAATGGTTTAAAGAAGGAAATAACCTCGCCAATAAGTGGCAAGGTAATAGGAATTGAAAAAGTAATGACTATTGATGGTTTTATGAATACAATAGTAATTGAAAATGATTATAAAGAAAAGGAAACATCATCAAAGGGTATAAGAAAAAATTTAGATGTTTATAAATTTTCTGATTTAGAAAGAATATTCAATAAATATTATGTACCAGAATTAGATGGTAATCTTTCGTCTGTTAGTTTTTCTAAAACTACTAAAACATTAGTTATAAATACCATAAATGATGAGCCATATATAGCTAATAATGAAATATTATTAACAAATAAAATAGAAGAGTTATTAGATGTGATTGATTCAATGACTACTGTTTTAAATTTAGATAATACTTTTATTGCAGTAAATAATTCTGAAACGAGTTTGATTGAAGATATAATGAAAATTATTGGTACTTATCCTAATATTAATATAAAACTAATTGACAATACTTATCCACTAATTTTAGAAAATCACTTTAATAACTATGATAACGTCCAAATAATTAACGTTGCTACATTAAATGCTATCGATTATGTTTTAAAAAAAGAAAAAAATATTAGTGAAAAATTAATTACTATAACAGGAGATTCTATTTCTAAGAAAGCTGTAGTTTTAGTTAAATTAGGAGCAAACTTAAAAGAAGTAATTGAAGAATTTTTGCCTAAAAAAAATAAAAAAGATCTTCAAATAATAGCTAATGGATTAATGAGAGGAAAAGAGTTGAAAGATTTAAATTTAATTGTTACTCCCAATCTTATGAGCATTCATATTAATGAAATATTAACATTAGAAGAAAAGGATTGTATTAATTGTGGCGCATGCTTAAAAGTTTGTCCAATAAAAAATAATCCTAAATTTATTAATGATTATCCTCAAAATATAATGAGCATTAGTCATAAAGAACAATGTATTAATTGTAATGCATGTTCATATGTATGTCCTACTAATAAAAATTATAAAAAAATATTAAATAAGGAGGATAAAAATGAATAAACTTAAAGTGTTTTCACATGGAAATAATTCTGTTTTAAATATTAATAAAAAATATATTATTACTTTTATCCCTCTGATTCTATTTGGTTTATATAAAAATGGTTATATTTTGTATGTAAACAAATTAACAACAATATTGGGATTATTAAAGCCATTAATCATTCCAGTGGCTGGGTTTATTGTTGGTTACTTAATATCATTTATCGTCAATAATTTAAAATATAAAAAATCGGGAAGAGTGTTAGAAAATTATTTATTACCAATTCAAACGACAATAATTTCAATGATGATGCCAATTAATGTAAATGTATATATATTTGTAATTGTTTTATTAAGTTTTTCTTTTATCAATTTTTTCTTTTTTCAAAAAAGAAAATACAATATAAATTTCATTGCTTTAACTACGATTGTAATAATAGTATTGAGTTCATTAATAAATAATACTAGTATTTCAAGTTTATTTATAAACAGCTACGAAAGTTCTAGAGAATTAAATCATAGTATGTATAGAATGTTTTTGGGCTATAATAGCAGTGGTATTTCAGTAACAAATACTATATTAGTTATTATTGGCTATGGGTATTTATCATTAAACATTTCATATAAAAAAGAAATTACATTTTATTTATCAATAGGTTTTATAATAATAACTTTAATAAGTATGTTTTTAAGAATAAATTTAAGTGAATTGATTAGAAATACACTTAACTCTTCATTTATATTCATGTTAGTATATGTTGCAACCGATTCTAAATCTTCTCCTTATAATCAATTAGGAATAATTTTTTATTCTATACTAATCATAATTTTCACTATATTACTAAGTTTAATATCTTTTGAATTATCATTGATATCGTCTATTTTAATAATAAGTTTAATTACACCTTTGCTAGTTAGAATCTTTAAAAAAACAAAATTTAGCACTAGATAATAACTTTTTTGCATAAAAAAACATTTAAAAAAAGGAAATTGAATGCCCCTCTGTAATATATATAGGTGAAGGGGTAATTCAATGACGTATATTAACAACGAAATAATTAATCAAATTAGAAGTGCAGTAAACATTGTAGACGTAATAGGCTCTTACGTTCCTTTGACATCTAAAGGGCGTAATTTTTTTGGTGTATGTCCATTTCATGATGATCATAGTCCGAGTATGAGTGTTAGTCCAGAAAAACAAATATATACATGCTTTTCATGTGGTGCGTCTGGAAATGTTTTTACATTTATTCAAGACTATGAAAATATATCATTTGTTGAAGCAGTACAAAAATTATCATCACAAACAGGGATTAGTTTAGGCGTAGATATTAAAGATAAAAAACAAAAAATAGAATCTAAAGAATATGAAATATTAAATTTAACTCAATTATTTTATAAAAATAATTTATTAACTGAAAAAGGATTAGGTGCCCTAAAATACTTGAAAAATAGGGCTATTGATGAAAAAATAATCGAAAAATTTGGTATAGGATTAGCGCCTAATGAAGAGGGAACACTAACAAATCTTTTAATTGAAAAAGGCTATAACTTAGAAGAGTTATTGGATTTAGGATTAAGTAGTGGAGAGTATGATACTTTTAAAAATAGAATAATGTTTCCTATTACTAATCAATATGGTCAAATAGTCGGTTATAGTGGAAGAATATTCAATAATGAAAATAATGCTAAATATGTAAACTCAAAAGCAAGTTCAACTTTTAAAAAAGGTGAAATACTATATAATTATCATCAAGTTAAAGACAATGTAAGAAAAGTAAAATATGTATTATTAGTTGAAGGTTTTATGGATGTAATTCGTTTATCAATTAATGGTATTAATAATTCCGTTGCTTTAATGGGAACAGCAATTACCGATGAGCAAATAAATTTATTAAAACAACTAAGAACTAAAGTAATACTCTGTTTAGATAGTGATGCCGCTGGTGAAATGGCTACAATGGTCGCTGGTGAGCAGTTAACTGAAAGAGGCATCATAACAGATGTAATTAGGCTTGAAGGTTATAAAGATCCAGATGATTATTTAGTAAACAAGGGTAAAGAAGCATTTTTAGACAATGTAAATAATGCTAGCAGTTATTTAGATTATAAAATTAAATATCTAAAAAATGAATCTGCAGGTGATTCTGAGAAAATTGCACATAATGTAAATATCATGATAGAAACTATTAATAAAATTAAAGATCCTATCTTAAGAGGAGTTATTACAAAAAAAGTTTCAGAAGAGTTTGGTATTAAAGAAGAAATAATAAATAATAAATTAACTGAAGAAGTAAAACAAACTATTGTTAAGCAAGAACCATTACAAAAAGAAAAGTTAAAGAAGAGTAAAAAAACAAGAATAGAGCAAGCATGTGAAGCAATACTTTATTTAATGGCAAATGATATTAAATATATTAATCTATATATTAAACAAATCGGATATTTACCAATAGATAAATATAAAAGGCTTGCACTTGAAATTCAAAGCTATCATTTAAAAAATAAAAGTATTAATTTAGCAGATTTTTTAAGTTATATTGCCGATAATGAAGAATATAAAGAAATAATGAATAATATATTAATAGATGCTGACAATAACATTCATCCTGAAGAATTTGATGCTTATCGGGGAATAATAATGAGCGCTATAAACAAAAAAAGAATTGATGAATATAAAGATGAATTAAGTAAAACATCAGACTCAAATCATAAAAAAGATATATTATCTAAAATAGCTGAAATAAAGAAAAAGGAAGTGGAATAAATGATTGATTCAATTAAAACATTTGAAGAAAGAAAAAAGGAACTTATTGCTTTAGGTAAGAAGAAAAAAACCATTACATTTGAAGAATTAGCAGAAGCATTAAAAGGATTAGAAATAGATAACGATTCATTAGATGGATTATATAATTCTTTTATAGAAAACAATATTGAAGTAGTTTCTACTGATGAAGATGAAGAAAGTGATAAAGAGGCCAAAAAAAGCAAAGAAGAATTGGTTGTTTTAGATGATACAGAAATAACTAAAGATATGACTATTAATGATCCAGTAAGAATGTATCTGAAAGAAATTGGACGTATTAGTTTATTATCTACAGAAGAAGAATTAGAAATATCTAAAAGGGTTGCTGCTGGTGATGCAGAAGCAAAAAACTTCTTAGCAGAATCCAATTTACGTCTAGTAGTAAGTATTGCCAAAAGATATGTTGGTAGAGGATTATTATTCTTAGACTTAATTCAAGAAGGTAATATTGGTTTAATGAAAGCTGTAGAAAAGTTTGATTATGATAAAGGTTATAAGTTTTCTACTTATGCAACATGGTGGATTAGACAAGCTATTACAAGAGCTTTAGCAGACCAAGCAAGAACCATTAGAGTACCAGTTCATATGGTTGAAACAATCAATAAAATGGCTCGTATTCAAAGACAATTAACTTTGGAATTTAATCGTGAACCAACGGAAGAAGAGCTTGCTAAAGCAATGAGTATTACACCAGAAAAAGTTAGAGAAGTATTTAAAATAAGTCAAGATCCTGTTTCTTTAGAAACTCCTATAGGTGAAGAAGAAGATTCACATCTTGGTGATTTCATAAAAGATGAAAGAAGCTTAAGTCCTGAAGATTATGCTACTGTTGAAATCTTAAAAGAAGAAATTAAAGAAGTATTAAAGACTTTACAAAAAAGAGAACAAGAAGTATTAGAATTAAGATTTGGTTTAATCGATGGAACTAGTTATACTCTTGAAGAAGTAGGTAAAAGATTTAATGTTACAAGAGAAAGAATACGTCAAATAGAAGCAAAAGCATTAAGAAAATTACGTCATCCATCTCGAGCAAAAAAATTGAAAGATTTCATGAATGAGTAAAATATCTAAACGGCTTTTAGAAATAACCAATCATTTAGATAAAACTGAAATAGTGCTGGATATTGGATGCGATCATGGATTATTAGCGATATATTTAGTAATTAATAATTACTATAAAAAAATATACGTAAGTGATAATAAACAAAGTGCATTAAATAATGCCATTAACAATATAAATAAGTTTTCACTAGAAGAAAAAATAATTCCATATTTAGGCAATGGTTTAGAGGCAATTAATAATAACGAAATAAACACCTTGATTATAAGTGGTCTTGGAACTGCTACTATATTAAAAATACTTAATCATGAAAAATTAAAACAAATAAGAAAAATAATTATTCAATCAAATAACAATCATGAAAAACTAAGAAGTGGTTTAGAAAAATTAAGCTATCAATTAGAAAAGGAAACAAGTGTTTTTGATAATAAAAAATATTATCTAACAATGACATTTACTAAAGGGACAAAAAAACTTGATAAAATTCAACTTAAATATGGAGTTAGTAATGATATAGATTATTATAAATATCTTAAAAATAAAAAAGAAGAGATAAGATCTAAAATAATTAATAAATCAAAATCTAATATTGATATTGAAATACAAGAGTTAGAGACAATAATAAAACATTTACTATCATAATAAGTCTTTTTCAATTCTTCTTTGTTGCACTTCAGATTTAAATTAACATTTAAAGTATAATTTGACAAATTAAAGCCAATATGTTAATATATCTTCTGTCGTCAAAAAATATATTGATGATAAGATGTATATATTGATATATCTTGGAAAGAGGAATTTATTTTATGATAGTGCTATTTATTTACGCAATGAGAATAGCAACAAAGTTATTATCTAGTAACTAAAAAAAGAGGCTTAACGCCTTTTTTTGTTTACTTTGGATGATGGTATGGTATAATTATAATTAGTTAAAATAGGAGGATGGTTTTAGTGGATGTACAAGCAAATCAAACGATTTCTAAGAAAAATATTCTTTCCTTGTTTTTTGATTTGGGAAAAACATTAACTAGTATTTTTTTAAAATTTATAAATATTATCATCTTCATTTTAAAATATTGTAGTTTAGGTGTTCATTATATATTTGACTATATTTTTGTTAGAAAAATAGGTAAATTTATATTGATAATTTCAAAAAAAACAATCGTTAACTATAAAAAATATCGTGAAGAATCTTATCAAAAATATTTAAATTCAAAAAGATATAAAAATAAACAATTAAAATTAGAACAAGAACGTTTAGAATTGCTTCAAGCAATGGAAAATGAAACTAAAAGAGAAGTAGAAGAAGTTACTTGGCGTTACAAAGTTAGAGATGAAGATGGTAAAGTTAAAGTTGGTTATATGAATAGTAGTTCCAAAATGGATGTTATGGCATTTTTAACAAATGAAAACTATATTGTATATAAAATAGAAACAAGCAAATGGATTCAATTTGCATATGGAAGATCAACTTTTATTGGAGTAAGATTATCTAATAAAGATTTGATTTTTTGGTTAACTCAGTTATCTACCTATGTCAAATCCGGTATTCCTCTTGCAGAAGCAATTAAAATATTAGGTAAACAAATGGGGAAAAAAGGTCGTCAAAAAAAATTATTTGAATCATTAGTATATGAACTTACAATGGGAAATTCATTTAGTGAAGCAATGAGAAGACAAAGAGGGGTATTTCCTCCATTATTAGTAAATATGCTTAAAGCAGCTGAAGCAACTGGAGAATTAGAAGAAACATTAGATGAAATGGCTGATTATTATACAGAAATGGATAAAACAAGAAAACAAATGATTTCAGCAATGACTTATCCTACAATTATCACTGTTTTTTCAATGATAGTTGTTGTTTTTATTGTTCTATATATTATTCCAAGATTTACCTCAATTTATGCTCAAGTAGGTGCTGAAATAAGTGGTTTAACACTCATAGTAATAAATGTTAGTGATTTTTTACAAAAAAATATATTTAATATAATTTTAATTGTAATAATAATTATTATGTGCATTACATTTGCCTATAGAAAAATTAAGTCTTTTAGACTAACTGTTCAAACTGTTTTAATGCATATGCCTATAATAAGCAAAATAATTATTTTTAATGAATTAACGATATTTACTAAAACATTTGCATCATTATTACGAAATAATGTATTTATTACAGAGAGTATGGATATATTAAGTCAAATAACAACAAATGAAGTTTATCGTAAGATAATGTTTCATACAATTAGTAATATAGTTAAAGGTGAAAAGATATCTGAGTCATTTCATGATCACTGGGCCATACCTGAAGTTGCATATTACATGATTGTCACTGGTGAGTCAACTGGTGAATTACCAGCAATGATGGAAAAAGTAAGTACATATTATCAAGGAGAACATCGTCAAATAATCAATACAATGAAAAGCATTATTGAACCTGCAATGATTGTCTTTTTAGCAGTTACAGTCGGAACAATAATAATTTCAGTAATTATACCTATGTTCTCATTATATGGAGAAATTGGTTAGGAGAAAAAATGTTAACATATTTATTGTTATTTATAAGTGGCATATGTTTTGGTTCTTTTTATAATGTCTTAGGATTAAGATTATTAGATGAAAAATCTATTATAAAACCAAGATCACATTGTCCTAAGTGTATGCATGTATTGAAATGGTATGAATTAATACCGATTTTTTCTTATATATTTTTAAAAGGAAAATGCCATAAATGCAAGAAAAAAATATCGATTATTTATCCATTAATTGAAATGTTTACAGGACTATTATTTTGTATAAATTACTATGTATTTGGTTTCTCATTAGATTTTTTAACAGGTATTGTTATATCATCGATATTAGTATTAATATACTTAACAGATTTTAAAGAATATATCATTTTAGATGAAGTATTATTTTTTGGAGGAATATCATTATTTACAATTAAACTAATCCAGTATAGTTTAAATAGTGTATTTTATTATTCATTATCAGCTTTAGGATTATTTTTAGTTTTTTATTTAATAAAACTATTTGGAGATAGAGCATTTAAAAGAGAATCACTAGGTGGTGGGGATGTAAAGTTAGCTATAATAATAGGATTTGTTTTAGGATTTGAAATGGGTTTATTTAATATTCTTATAGCCTCAGTTTTAGCTTTTCCTGTTGCTTTAGTAGTAACATTACATAAAAAAATTAGAGAAATTCCTTTTGGACCTTTCTTAGTAACTGGACTATTTGTTATGTTTATCAAGTTTGATTTATTTAAAGAATTAATGAATACGATTTTTGTGTGGTAAGATGATAATTGCTGTTGTAGGGCCTACTGGAATAGGTAAAACTAGATTATCGATTATGTTAGCTAAAAAATATAATGCTATTATTATTAACTGTGATGCTATTCAAGTGTATAGAGAGTTAAATATAGGATCAGCTAAAGTTACAGAAAAAGAAAAAGAGGGTATTCCACACTATTTATTTGATGTAGTATCTGTAAAAGATGATTATACAGTATTTGATTACCAAAAAGATTTAAGAAGATTACTAGATGAATATTCAGATAAAAATATCATTATTGTTGGAGGAACGGGTCTATATCTTAAAGCGGGTTTGTTTGATTATAGATTTAATATATACAAAGATAAAAATGAATATTTAGATTATTCTAATGATGAATTATATTCATTAGTATTAAAAAAAGACTCTGATACTGATATTCACCATAATAATAGAAGAAGAATGATTAATTTTTTAAATAGAGATTTAGAAACACATAATAAAGATAAAATACTATATAAAACAATCTTTTTAGGTTTAAATCTAAATAGAGAAGATCTTTACCATAGATGTAATGAAAGAGTCGAAATAATGCTTGAAAATGGTCTTCTGGAAGAAGTACGTAATCTATATAACCAAGGTATTAGATCTAGAGGAATTATGACCGCAATAGGATATAAAGAATTATATGAATATTTTGATAATAACATAACAAAAGAAGAAGCAATAGAATTAATCAAAAAAAATACCAGAAAATATGTCAAAAGACAATATACCTGGTTTAATAATCAAATGGATATTAAATGGTTTGATGTAGACTTAAAAAAATTTAATAATACATATGATGAAGTTATTAATTATATTGAAACTCTTGATAGACAGTAAGATCAAAAGTATGATCAGTAGATGCATACTTTTTTAAATTCGCAGAATTTATAATAAAAAACTTGTGAATTAGATTTTCATTGCCATTTGAATCTATTTGATCATCCCATGTAGCATCTAAATGATACCACTTATCATTTAGATATAAAGCGTTCCATACATGAGTGTCACTTGAAACTTTAAAGTTTGGTACTTCAAATATAGTTAAAAATATTGCCATTGCATCAGAATATCCACTACAAATACCAAAACCTTGAATTAAATTACCATATGCTGTATTTGAATGATAATGACTTTCATTATTTACTTTATCCATATCATATTTAGTATTTAAAATTATATAATCATGGACTGCTTTTATTTTTTCTTGCAAAGTCATTGTATCTTTAGTGTGTTTATTTAATATTTCAGTAACTTTAAAGTTTAATTCTTCAATTTGTTTATCAGTATAAAGCTTGTTGATTACTAAAGTTATTTGTCCTGATGAATCAACAGTAGTGCTTATTTTAGAAAAATTATTATATGGATGAACAAAATTATTAATATAAGTTAATATTTCATTATCTTTAGTTATTTCTCTTATATCTTTAATGCAATCTACATATTCAATTGGACAATAAAAAGTGAATTGCTCCCAACCATTATTTAAAACACTATATATAATGTCAATTAAACCTTGATGACTATATGGAACATAATCTTCTATTTGATTTAAATAACTATAATTATAATATCTTTTATACTCATTATTATTAGCGATTACTACTTTGTTTTGAATATCTAATAAATCAGATAAGTATATTGAAATAGGTTTATGAAATACAATAGAAATAAATAATAAAAAAATCATTATAATAGTAAAAAAAATTCTCTTTAACATAATAAATCACCTATTATTAATATACCATAAATATATTAAAACAATAAAAAAGAAATGTTATTTATCCATTTCCTTTACTTTTTTTGTTAAACGAGCTTTTTGTCTATTTCTAGTATTTTCTTTTATTAAACCCTTACTATAAGCTTTATCAATATTTACTATTGTTTCTTTTAATTTTTTAATTGAATTTTTTACTCTTGATTTAAAAACTACATTTTCTTCTTTTCTTTTTTGATTAAGTTTAATATCTTTAATTGAACTTTTTAAGTTTGCCATGATTTCACCTCCATTAATACAAACTGATTTTATCAAAATTTAATTTAAATTGCAATCAATTTGCATTAGAAAACTAAATATGTTAATATACTCAGTCGTAAAAGGGGATTAACTATGGAATTTAAAAATAAAGATGTATTTAAAAATTATATTAGAAGTGAAGCTCTAAGACTTGGTTTAAGTATACCTAATACATATGCTACTTTTTTTTCAAGAACTTTATTACAGCATTTATCTGAGTATAAATTTGATGATATTGTAATTAAAGGTAGTTTTGCGCAGTATATTCATTTAAAGAAATTATCAAGAGCAATAAGAGATGTTGATATAGCCAGTCATTTAAATTATGACATATTGAAAGAAATATTAAAAGAAACATTAAAGATTAGTAATAAACAAGTAAAATACACATTAACCGATAAAAATAAAGTTACTACTAATAATATTCGTCAAATAAGTGTTATTGGTTCTTTTGAAGATATTAAACAAACTATTGGAATGGATATATTATTTCAAAGACCATGTTCATTAGGATGTAAATTAAATGTTGTACCACCTATATTTAAACAAGATGAGAACTTTATCGTTTACACTTTATCTTGTGAAGAACATCTAGCAGAAAAATTATGTATTTTAGCAGAAAATTCATTTAATGAACCATTTAATCTACGTTTAAAGGATTTTTATGATGTATATCAATTACATGGTGGAATATATGATCCTGATACTTTAAGTAAATACTTTAAAATTTTATTAAAGACAAGAAATAGAGTTGCATTAGAAAATGTAAATACCGAACACTTAAATTCATCGTTTATAAGAAAACATCAAGAAATATGGGATAGAAGTTTATCTACATTTGGAATAATTGATCAAGACGCAGATTTTACTAAAATTGTTTATTATTCTAGAGCTGTTTTAAGAGAACAAATACAAAAAGCAAAAACAGAACAAAAAGAAATAAGAAAATTTTGCTTATCTAAAAAAACACAAAGAAAATTTAGATAACATAAATAGTAGCAAGAATGCTACTTTTTTTGTATAATGATATATAGGTGAAAAAATGAAACAAACCAATATTAGAAATTTTTGTATAATTGCTCATATAGATCATGGAAAAAGTACTTTAGCTGATCGTATTTTAGAGTTAACAAATGCCGTTGAATCAAGAGATATGAAAAGCCAATTATTAGATAACATGGACTTAGAACGTGAACGTGGAATAACTATTAAATTAAAAGCAATAAGATTAAATTATAATTATAATGATGAAGATTATATGTTGAATTTAATTGATACCCCAGGTCATGTCGATTTTTCGTATGAAGTAAGTAGAAGTTTAGAAGCATGTGAGGGAGCAATTTTAGTAGTAGATGCCGCTCAAGGAATTGAAGCTCAAACATTAGCTAACCTTTATTTAGCACTTAATTCTAATTTAACGCTTATACCTGTTATTAATAAAATAGATTTACCGAATGCCGATATTCCAAAAGTAAAAAAAGAATTAATTGATGTCTTAGGTTTTAAAGATGAAGATATATTGCTTTGTAGTGGAAAAACTGGAGAAGGAGTTAAAGAGTTAATTGAAACTATAATTGAAAAAATCAATCCACCAAAGATAAATAACGAATCTCCTCTAAGAGCATTGATATTTGATAGTTATTTTGATTCTTATAGTGGAGTAGTCGGGATGATAAAAATTGTCGATGGCAAGTTAAGAGTCAACGATAAAATTAAAATGATGGCTACTTTAAATGAATTTGATGTAGTTGAGTTAGGATTTCATAATCCTAAATTAATTAAAACCAAGGAATTAAGATGTGGAGAAGTAGGATATTTTAGTGCTTCAATAAAAGAAATAGGAAGTGTTAAAGTTGGAGATACAATCACTTTAGTAAGTAATCAAGCAGAAGAAAAGCTACCAGGTTATAAAGAAGTAATGCCAATGGTTTTCTCAGGGCTTTATCCTGTTGATGGCAGTAAATATAATCAATTAAAAGAAGCTTTGGAAAGATTAAAATTAAATGATGCATCTTTAACATTTGAACTTGAAAGTTCAGGAGCATTAGGTTTTGGTTTTAGATGTGGTTTTTTAGGATTACTTCATATGGAAATAATTACCGAAAGAATTAGAAGAGAATATAATATAGATATAATTGCTACTAGTCCAAGCGTAATTTATGAAGTCATATTGACTAATGGCGAAATAATAAACGTAGATAGTCCAAATAAGTTACCAGATAGAACTAAAATAAAAGAAATTAAAGAGCCTTTTGTTAAAACTAATATATATGTTCCTACTGAGTATATAGGCCCTGTAATGGAACTATGTTCAGAAAAAAGAGGTATATATGATACTGTTGAATATTTAGATCCAACTAGAGCTAATATTCACTATTATTTACCTTTAAATGAGATAGTGTATGATTTTTTTAATAAATTAAAGTCTTGTTCTAAAGGGTACGCTTCTTTTGACTATGAATTATCTGATTATAAAGTAAGTGACTTAATTAAAATGGATATATTAATTAATGGAGAAAAAGTAGATGTTTTAAGTGTTATTGTTCATGAGTCTGTATCGTATAAAAGAGGTAAGGCAATTGTTGAATCATTAAAAGAGATAATACCTAAACAGCAATTTATCATTCCGTTACAAGCGAGTATTGGTTCTAAAATAATTGCTAGAGAAACAATAAGCGCTTTAAGGAAAAATGTCTTAGCAAAATGTTATGGTGGAGATATATCTCGTAAGAAAAAATTATTGGAAAAACAAAAAGAAGGTAAAAAGAAAATGCGCACAGTTGGTAAAGTTGAAATACCTAATGATGCATTTTTATCCATATTAAAAACAGACGATTAATAAAAATTATTTAGTCTGTTTTTTTAATGTATACTATTATTAATTATTCTAGTTAACTTAGCATGAACAACCAATCTTTTAGAACCAGAGTTTAAACAAGATGATAGAGTTAATATTCGATCATTATTTGTAACTGGAATATCAAAGTCATAAATACTTCTACTTTTTAATTTATTACTAAATTCAGTAAATTCTTTTTGATTATTAAAGTTAGTATATAAATAATCACTTGTTACTTTAATGGGATAGATAGAAAATATTTGCCATTCCATACTAAAGTGTGGTGTATTAAATGTAATAATTTGATTTGTTTTATTTACATACCATTCTTCTTGCATTGTATCTATTAGAGCAGAGAACATAATTTTTCTTCTAGTACTATTATGTCCATATATAATTGTATTTTGATCTAATGATACAGGGTTATTACGATAATCCATAAAAATCCAACCAAATGTATTTTTCTTTTTATTAAAGTCATAGTGTAAATAATAATCGTTATCTTTTGTTTGGACAACGGGATATTCAATATTAGTGTTATTAACTTTAATCCAACCTATTGTATCTTTATTTTTTTCTTGTAATGTATCAAATATACCTTTGAATGCCTCAACATATGCTTTTGTAGAATCAATTGGAGTTTCGACATCAATTTCTTGTTCATCGCCATTTACTTTTATAGGAGGCAGAGTTTTATTTAAAACTATTTCATCAGAGACTTTATTTACTTCTTCTTTGATTATTTCATTTAGTTTTTCGATATTAGTTTCAGAAACATGTCCATTATATTCCATAATTATTAATCCTAAACCAATTATGATAATAATTATTAAAGAAGATAATTTTAAATTTGTTAAATTTAATTGTTTCATAAAATTTTCGCTTTTATATTCATTAGAATATATTATTTTAAAGCGATAATTATTTTCTTTTTTCATTTGATTTTGAATTGTTCTTAAATACTCAATAGAATCTAATATTGTCAAATTATTATCTTTATTTTCAAATATTTTTATTGTAATATTTTTTATTTTATATTTAATTAAAAAACTTAATATAGTTCTAATCATTTCTCTAGAATAATGATGTAAATTAATTGTTTTTAAATACTTATTAATTCTACAAAATATTTCAAAGTCTTCAATATCTTCTTTTGTAAAATTATTTTTAATATCTAATGTTTTTTTATAATATATACTAGAATAATATTTTAAATTATTTTCTTCCATAAAGTTACTTAAGAAAAACATTTCTTTTCTAATATCAACAATAACATCTTTATTATCGAATTTTTCAATCATAAAGTGTTTCATACTATAGCAATTAATATATTTAATATATGGAGAATAAAGTAATCTTTCATATATGTCATAACTAACTGGTTCATTAGATTCTATATATACTTCTTCAAAAGTTTTAATATTTTGAATTATTAATAAAACTAATGATAGAATTTCTTGATCTTTAATATATACTTGATTAATATTTTTTTGTATAGCAAGACCAGTAATAAATGACGCTACTAAATCTGAGTTATTAAGCATATAGTTTGATGTAAAGATCATAGAATCAGTATTAATAATATTAGTTTGAGTAAGGTTTAAATTGCTTTTATCTATATCTCTATTAATAGGACTAATTGAAAAAGTCATTTTTCTATTTTTACAACTTACACGTATTTTAGCCATCAAATATCACCACCTTTATATTATCTATAATTATCATAACATAAAAGAACTTAATAAAACTAATTTTTAGCAAAAAACTATTTACTTTTACAAAAATATGATATACTATTAATGAAAGTAAGGGAATAGAGATATTCCATAAAAGAAAAGGAGAATTTTTGATGATAAGAAAAATTGGACAAATATGTCTTGGAGGATTAATGGCAATTTCATTTTTATTGGTAAATGTTTTACCAGTTGAAGCTGCCATGTATATTACGCCTAGTATGAAAACAAACCAAAAATTAGGTTTATGGTATGGTAGTGAAGCTGCTGTTATTGAAGATGATGGTACTGTATTATTAGAAACTTCTGTTGACGGTAATGTCATATCTGTAAAAATGACAGTTGAAAATACTAGCGCAGCTGATGAACCTGTAATTAATGGTACTGCAGTAATAGAACTAGATCCTATAATAACTGATAACTTTGATGTTTCAATTGTTGAAGCTGAAGGTTTCCAAATTCAAGATAATGGTTCTAAGTTAGTTTGGGTTTTAGGTGCACCTTTACCAAAGGGCGAACAAGCTTCAGTAACTTATACATTAACAGGGAAGGCTCAGTATCGTGAAGAAGACTTTAGCAATACATCTAATCTAGTTCAAGAAGGTTTCTGTTCTGGTTCAACATGTATATATATTGCTAAAACAATTGTTTTCTCACATGGAGACAAAGACGCTACTGACACACCATTATATAATGTATTATTCCATGTAGATACAGAAAAAGGTTATTATTGTTTACCAGCAGTTAAAATATCATTTGATACACCTTCACCTGGTGGTGAAACTGACCCTTGTAAAATAGATCCTACACTTGAACAATGTCAAAAAAATCCACAAACTATAATCATTAGTGATGATGATTACATATTTGA
>CAYTSC010000001.1:14825-27050 GCA_964440475.1 uncultured Muribaculaceae bacterium | reverse complement strand
AATTGTTGTTGCAGCGGTAGGTGTACTAGTCATTACATTAAAAAGTAATAAATTTACAAAAATATAATTTAAAAGGTAGATAGAGATATCTATCTTTTTTTATGCTATAATTTATATTAGGATGTGTTAGTATGAAAAGTATCTATATACATATACCATTTTGTAAAAATATATGTACTTACTGTGACTTTCCAAAAGTATATTATAACGATGAAATGGTAAATGAATACTTAATTGCATTAGAAAATGAGATTAAATCATTTTATACCAATGAAGAAATTTCAACGCTATATATAGGCGGAGGAACTCCTTCTATTTTAAATATAGAACAAAACAAAAAACTTAAAGAAATAATTGCCCTATTTAATTTAAATAAGTTAGAAGAGTTTACATTTGAATGTAATATTGATGATATTAATACAGAATTATTAAAATTTTTAAAAGATGTCGGTGTAAATCGTCTTAGTATTGGTATTCAGTCTTTTAATCAAGAAAAATTAAAATTTTTAGGACGAAGTTCAAATTATAAAGATGCATTAAGTAAGATATATCTTTTAAAAGAATATGGATTTGATAATATTAACTTAGATTTAATGTTTGCAATACCAAATGAAACATTTAAAGATTTAAAAAAAGATTTAAAATTATTTTTAAAACTTAGGCCAAATCATCTAAGTTGTTATTCTTTAATAATTGAAAATAACACTATATTATCTGCGAATAATACTTTGCCAATAGATGAAGATTTAGAAAATAAAATGTATTATTATATCGATAAAAAATTAAGAAGATATAAATATTCTCATTATGAAGTAAGTAATTATGCTTTAGATGGTAAAAAATCATTACATAATTTAACTTATTGGAAAAATGAAGAATATTATGGTTTTGGTTTGGGAGCACATGGATATATTAAAGGCTTCAGATATGAAAACACTAGAAGTCTTACTGATTATATAAATGGTAAATTTCGTCTAAATGAAATTTTACTATCTAAACAGGAAATAATGGAAAATGAACTTATGTTGGGTTTAAGATTAATTAATGGAATAAATTTAAAAGATTTTTATGATAAATATGAAGTTAATCTCCAAGATGTATTTCCAATTAAACCTTTGGTTAAAAATAAAGATTTATTATATAAAGATGGAAATATATTTATTAATCCAGAAAAAATATATTTAATGAATGAAATATTACTAAAGTTAATTTAAGTCTTGATTAATAATGGCATTTTAAGATATAATATTAAATAGAATAGAAGGAGATTATAAAATAATGAAAAAATATAAAATATTATTATTAGCGTTTTTATTTTTCTTTTTACCATTAGGAGTAAATGCTAAAAATGCTTTGACACTAGATGAAGATAAAACAGTTCAAGCAGGAGAAGAAGCAAAATTTCAACTGGGAATCGTTTTAGATAAAAACTATAATGATAAAGTACAGAAAATTACTTTTGATGTAGTAGTAGAAAGTGATCAAATAGGTCAAATAACATCTGCAAAAGGAAATATACTTAGTAATAGTAATTGGACTATTAAAGATACAGGTGGAAATATATCTTATGATTTAAGTGCATCTCCAGCGTTAACTGATCAAACGGGAGTAAGTGGTGGAGATCATTTGTTAGATCTTATTATTCCTGTTAAAACAACTGCTTTAGAAGGAAAAATTGTAGTCGCTATTAAAAATGTCGTATTCCAAGTTTTAGTGCCTAATCCTGAACCAAAGCCAGAAGATCCAGAGTTAATAGAAGCTTATAAAAGTTTTATTCCAACTAATATTAATGCCGAAGGAATAACTAAAGCAATTAATGTAACAAAAATAGTTAAATCAAATGTTGCTAAATTAAAGACTTTGACAGTATCGATCGGAGAATTAACTCCAGCATTTAATCCTAAAGTATTTTCATATGAAGTTATAGTTAAAGATACTATTAATAAATTGACGATTGAAGCAATATGTGAAGAAAATTGTTCTTCAATAAATGGTGCTCAAAATCAAACTTATCGTCAATCGCATATTTTGGTTACTGGAGAAAATGAACCGATTAAAATTAGTGTTATATCTGAAGATGGTTTACAATCAGAGACATATGTAGTTAATGTTTTTAGAGGAGAAAAGTCAGAGGAAAAAGCGGATTTAAAATCATTGACTATAGAAGGATTTGATTTAGACCCTGAATTTAAATCTGAAGTATATACATATTATATAAGAGTGCCTTTTGATACTGAAAATTTAAACATCAATCATGAATTATTTGATACAAAATCAAAAGTTACAATAGAAGGATCCGATAACTTAAAGGCAGGAGAAGAAAACCAAGTTAAAATTATAGTTAAATCTGAAGATGGAAAATTAGAACATAATTACATAATATATGTAACAAAGGATGAAGAAACATCATCTAGTAGCGAAGAAATCATATCTCCAATTGAAGAAAAACAAGAAAATAAAGAGAAAAAAAGTAATATTTGGTTAATAATATTAATAATAGTATTAGCATTAACCATAATTGCTCTAGCATTTTACTTTATATTTAAAAAGAAAAATAAAAATAATGAAGTAGATGTAGAAGATTTAAAAGATACAGTCGGTATTAGTCATGATGATGATGAAGAACTACTAGAATATACTAAAGAATATACAGAATTAATTGATAATATTACAGAAGAATCCAAACCAAAAAGAACAGATTCCGACGATTATGGAAAGCTGTAAAAGCCTTTTAAATAAAGGCTTTTTCTTTGATAAAAAATAATTGGCAAAAAGTGTTGACAAGTGCTAAAAGTTGTCGTATACTAGCATTAGCACTTGAAGCTTAAACGTGCTAAAAGAGGTGATGTATATGTTAAGTAGACAAGATGAGTTGCTTAAAGAAATAGTTGAAAGTTATATTAAAAATGTTAAACCAGTTGGATCAAAATCACTATGTGATAAATTAAATTGTTCAAGTGCAACAATCCGTAATGAAATGGTTTTGTTAGAAGAAGAAGGTTTAATTGAAAAAACACATACATCTAGCGGTAGAATTCCATCAGAAAAAGGATATCGTTACTATGTTGAAAACTTAATGGAACCAAAAGAACTATCTGGAGATGATGTTTTAAAATTACAAGCTATTTTTAGAAATAATGAATTAGTTTTAAATGATACAATTACCCAGGTAATGAAAATAATATCAGAAATGACTAATTATACATCAGTAGTATTAGGTAAAGCATCAAGTGATAATACTTTAAAACAAGTATCTATAATTCCTTTAGAAGGTAATAAAGTAGTTACATTATTGGTAACTGATAAAGGTTTGGTAAATAATAAACAAATGAATATACCGGAAAATATCAATCTTGATGAGTTAGTTAGAGCTAGTGAAATAATAAATAGAATGTTAGTTGATACACCAATAAGTGAGATTAATTCTCGTTTAGAGTTTGAAATCAAACCCGAAATAGCAAAAATAATAAAAAGATATGAAGAAGTTACAAAGTTTTTCTATCAGACATTTAATGACTTCACAACTGCCAATAGCAATGTCTTCTTCAGTGGTAAATCAAATATCTTAAAACAACCAGAGTATACAGATGAACCACAAAAGATAAAAGACATAATATCCAAATTTGAAAATGAAGAATTAGTTAGTAAAATTGAAACAGAAGATAAAGATATAAATATATTTATTGGAGAAGAAACTGAGTTTGATCCCGACGTAACAATCATTAAAACCAGTTATAAAATTGATAATGAAGAGGGAACCCTTGCTATTATAGGACCTAAAAGAATGGAATATGATAAAGTTATTACTTTAATGAATTATATTAAAGAACAAATAGAGGAGAAGAAATGAGTACAAAAGAAAAAATAAAAAAAACTACAAAAGAAGAAAAAAAATTAGAAAAAATTAATGTTGAACTAGCAGAGGAAAAAGAAAAAAGTTTAAGAGTTCAAGCAGAAATGATCAACATGAGAAAAAGACAAGAAGAAGAAATAATGAAAATAAGAAAATATGAAGGGGAAGATTTCATCATTAAATTATTAGATGTAGTGGACAATTTTGAAAGAGCAATAGGTTTGGATGATACTAATCTGGATGATGAATTAAGTAAATTTTTATTAGGATTTAAGATGATATATGGAAATTTACTAAATATATTGAAAAATAATGATGTATTGGAAATAGAAGCAATAAATAAACCTTTTGATCCTACATGCATGGAAGCTGTAGTAATGGAAAATATAATAGAAGAAGAACAAGGAATTGTCTTAGATGTTTTCCAAAAAGGTTATAAATATAAAGATAAGGTTATTCGACCAGCAATGGTTAAAGTTAATGAATAAATAAAAGGAGAGATGAAATATGAGTAAAATTATCGGAATTGATTTAGGAACAACAAATAGTGTTGTTGCGGTATTAGAAGGTGGAGAACCAAAAATAATACCAAATGCTGAAGGAGATCGTACAACCTCATCAGTAGTAGCAATGAAAAAGGGCGAAGAAATGGTTGGTATTACAGCAAAAAGACAAGCTATTACTAACCCAAATAGTACTGTAATGTCAATTAAAAGAAAAATGGGTACTAAGGAAAAAGTCGAAATGGAAGGAAAAAAATATACTCCAGAAGAAATAAGCGCTAAAATAATTATGAAGTTGAAAAATGATGCTGAAAGTTATTTGGGAAGTAAAGTAACAAAAGCAGTTATTACAGTTCCAGCATATTTTAATGATGCTGAAAGACAAGCAACTAAAAATGCTGGTAAAATAGCTGGTTTAGAAGTGGAAAGAATTATTAATGAACCAACAGCAGCGGCATTAGCATATGGGCTTGAAAAGCAAGACGAAACACATACTATATTAGTATATGATTTAGGTGGTGGAACATTCGATGTCTCAATTTTAGAATTAGGCGATGGAGTATTTGAAGTTAAATCAACTGCGGGTAATAATCGTTTAGGTGGAGATGACTTTGACGATCGCATTGTAGAATACTTAGTAGATCAATTTAAAAAGGATACTGGAGTAGATTTATCAAAAGATAAAATGGCTATGCAAAGACTTAAAGACGAAGCAGAAAAAGCTAAGAAAGACTTAAGTAGTATGACTAATACAAATGTTAGTTTACCATTTATAACTCAAAGCGAAGATGGTCCATTACATTTAGAAATAAGTTTAACAAGAGCTAAATTTGAAGAATTAAATCATGACTTATTCGAAGATACAATAAAATTGGTTAAAAAAGCACTAAAGGATGCTAAATTTACTGCTAAAGATATTGATAAAGTAGTTTTAGTAGGTGGTTCAACAAGAATCCCATATATTCAAGAAATAGTTAAAAAAGAATTAGGTAAAGAACCATACAAAGGAGTTAACCCAGATGAAGTAGTAGCTATGGGTGCTGCTATCCAAGGTGGAGTATTAAGTGGTGAAGTAGATGACTTAGTATTACTAGATGTTACGCCTTTATCATTAGGAATTGAAACCCTTGGTAATGTTATGACAACTCTAATTGAAAGAAACACAACTATCCCAACAAGTAAATCACAAATATTTTCAACAGCAGTCGATAGTCAACCAGCGGTAGATGTTCATGTACTTCAAGGTGAAAGACCAATGGCTACTGATAATAAAACATTAGGAAGATTCCAATTAACTAATATCCCACCAGCGCCTCGTGGAGTACCTCAAATCGAAGTTAAATTTGATATTGACGCTAATGGAATAGTTAATGTAACAGCTAAAGATTTAGGTACAAATAAAGAACAATCAATTACAATTACTGCAAGTACTAATCTATCTGATGAAGAAATTGATAAAATGATGAAAGAAGCTGAAGCAAATAAAGAAGCAGATGAAAAACGTAAAGAAGAAGCTGAAGTTCGTAATGAAGCTGATCAAATGATATTTACAACTGAAAAATCACTAAATGATTTAGGAGAAAAAGTTGAAGACAAAGAAAAAGAAGAAATAGAAGAATTGATTAAAAATTTAAAAACTTCTTTAGAAGGAACTGACTTAGATGAAATAAAAGCAAAAAAAGAACAACTTCAAGAAAAAGCATATGCTCTAGCAGGTCGTGTCTATGAAGAAATGGCCAAAGAACAACAAGCAGAACAACAAGAGGAATCTGAAGAAACTAAGGAAGACAATAAATCTAAAAAAAGTAAAAAAGAACCAAAAGTTGAAGAAGCTGAATACGTAGAAAAATAAGATTGCGAGGATAAATTATGACCAATACTAATAATCAAGAAAAGTGGGATTTGGCAACAATTTATCCTTCTTTCCTTGTTTGGAAAGAAGATTATGATAAATTAGTAATCGATATTGAAAAATTTAAAAAATATCAAGGTAAAGTAGTTAAACAACTATATAAGATAATAAATGAATTAATAAATTTAGAAAGATCATTATCTAAAGTATATTTATATGCAAAATTAAACTATGACATAAATTGTCTTGATGAGATAAATAATGTCCATTATAGTCAAGCATTATCTTTATTAGATATGTTTACATCAAGTACTAGTTTTGTTGAAATAGAAATATTAGAAATGAGTTCTTTAGATTTAGAAGATAATTTCAAAAATAATCCAGATTTGGAAAATTATAAATTTTTAATTGATAAAATAAGAATTGAAAAAGAACATTTTTTATCATTAAAAGAAGAAGAATTACTTGCTAAAGCTGGAACTATTTTAGATACTAATTCGAGAATATTTGATAAATTAAATGATGCCGATGTATATTTTGGCGAAATAAATGGCAAAGAATTAACTCATGGTAACTATAGTGTATTTATAAGAGATAAAGATAGAAAAATTAGAGAGAAAGCTTTTACTTTATATCATGAGTATTATAAAAAGCATTATAATACTATTTCTGAATGTTTAATCACCCAAGTTAAAGGAAATATTTTTACATCAAATATTAGAAATTTTAAAGATCCATTAACTATGTATCTAAATCCCGATAAAATAAGTAATAATGTTTATGAAAATTTAATCAAATCTGTTCGTGGTAATATAACTATATTTGATGAATATTTAGAAATAAGACAAAAGGAATTAGGTTTAAAAGAGTTACATATGTATGATTTATATGTACCGATGAACAATGAAACAAATAAACAATATACATATGAGCAAGCAAAAGAAATAGTATTGAATTCTCTAAAACCTTTAGGTAATGAGTATATGAGCATTGCTTCTTATGGATTAAATGATAATTGGGTTGATGTTTATCCAAGTAAGGGTAAAACAAGTGGAGCATATTCATCAGGAACTTATGATACGAAGCCATATATATTGATGAATTTTGATAATAGTTTAAGAAGCGTTGAAACATTAGCGCATGAATTAGGTCATTCAATGCATTCTTATTATTCAAATAATAATAATCCTTATCATTATAGTAATTATTCCATATTTTTAGCAGAAATAGCTTCGAATACTCATGAATTATTATTATTTGATTATTTACTTAAAAAGAGTGATGATCCTAAGATAAATAAAAGAATAATAGAAACTATTTTAGATTCATTTAAAGGTTCGATATTTAGACAAACACAGTTTGCTGAATTTGAAAAAATAATTCACGATAAGGAAATGAATGGTGAAACATTAACAAGTAATAAATTAATAGAAATATATCATGAATTAAATAATGATTACTATGGAAAAGTAGTAATTAATGATGATTTGATTAAATATGAAGCCTTACGCATTCCACATTTTTATAGTAGTTTTTATGTATATAAGTATGCAATTGGTTTATCATTAGCATATGTATTTGCTAATAGAATTATAAATAAAGAAGAAGGCGCAGTTGAAAATTACCTTAAATTCATTTCATCTGGATCTAGTAAATACCCTTTAGAAGTATTAAAAGATTGTAATATTGATTTAGAAAAAAACAATGTAGTAGAAGAGGCACTTAAAATATTTAATGAATATTTAAATATGTATAAAGACTTTATAGATAGGAAGTGATTGTATGGCGAAAAAGGATTATTATGAGATATTAGGAGTAAGTAAAAATGCTACTGAAGCCGAATTAAAGTCGGCTTTTCGAAAGTTGGCTAAAAAATATCATCCTGATGTTAATAAAGCAGCAGATGCACAAGATAAATTCAAAGAAATCGGTGAAGCATACTCTGTTTTATCTGATGCTGAAAAAAGAAGTCAATATGATCAGTTTGGACATGATGCCTATAAGCAAGCAAGTCAACAAGGCGGAGCAGGTGGAGGTTATTACTCTGGTGGATTTGGTGGCTTTGATTTTGGAGGAATTGATCTTGAAGATATTTTAGGAGATATCTTTGGTGGTGGATTTGGTTTTGGTGGTAATAGTAAATCCAGAAGAAATGCCAAAACTAGAGGAGATGATCATTTAGCAAATATCAATTTAACCTTTGAAGAAGCCTGTTTTGGAGTAGACAAAGAGATAAGTTTAGATTTAGAAGAAACGTGTGATGAATGTAAAGGTGATGGTGGTTTTGATAAAGAAACATGTCATACATGTCAAGGTTCTGGAAGAGTAATATCCGAACAAAGAACAATGTTTGGAATGTTTCAAACTGAGACTACTTGTCCAACATGTAGCGGAAAAGGACAAACATTCAAAAAAACTTGTTCTAAGTGTCGTAGTAATGGTCGTGTAGTTAAAGAAAAAGAACTAATAATAAATGTACCAGCAGGAGTTGATGAGCATACTAGACTTAGATTAACTGGTAAAGGTGGAGCAGGAAAAAACAATGGTCCTCATGGTGATTTATATATTGAATTCACAATTAAAAAACATCCATTATTTGAAAGAGATGGTAATGATATATATATAAATGTACCAATTACTATTACTGATGCTATTTTAGGAAATAAAATTGAAATACCGACAATTCATGGAAAAACAATGGTTCAAATTAAAGAAGGTACTCAAAGTAAAGATCTAATTAAAATCAAAGAAAAAGGAATTCATAGTGCAAATGGAAATAAAGGAGATTTATTTCTAATTATAGATGTGGTTATTCCTAAAAAAATAGATCGTAAACAAAAGAAATTAATTGAAGAATTAGCGAATACTAATTTAGATAATGAACCTGTATTTAATAACTTTAATAAGTATGTGAAGTAAGCAACATTTGTTGCTTTTTTCATAATAACATAGTATATTATATTGAATTAAATGGGGGTTTAAAATGAATGAAATTTTGAGTGTAGAACATCTAAAAGCCAAATATCCGAGAATTGGTCATGGAGAATTTGGAGATGTCTATTTAATAGAAGATAAAGTCATTAAAATAATTAAATCTTTAAAATTAGAAGAATTAGAAGTTTATCGAAAAAAAATAAATTTACTTACTAAAATAAAAGAAGAAAATTACATTTTTCCAGAATCTATTATTACTTTTAATGATGAAAGCATTCTAGCATACATAATGCCATATGTTATGAAAAATAATAGATTTGAAAGTTTATATGATATGTTTTATTGTAATATATTCGATTCTACAAAAACTGTTTTTTTAATTAAATGTTTAGATGCAATTAAAAGGTTACATAAAAGAAATATTGCCATTGGTGATTTAAATCCAAATAATATTTTAGTTGATATTGATTTAAATCCACAATTTATCGATACAGATGGATATGATATAGGAAATTTAGGTATTGAACCAAGAATTAATACATATTTTAATTATCGCAATAGATTTAAAGGAACTGGATCAAATATCGATATGGATAAGTTTTCATTTACTATATTAATTTTATCATCACTAATTGGTACTACATTAATAAATAAATGTAACTCATTAAAATCATTTGATGTATTGATAGACAACTTAGATTTATCAGATGATGCCAAACATAATTTACATTTAATAATTAATGATTATCACAATAAACCATATCCGGATATTATTTTAAAAGAAGCACAAGATAAAAGAAGAATATTAAAGAAAAATCCTTCTGAAATTATATCGCTACTATAAATATATATTAAATATAATTATTGATAGATTATTATGTCTATTTTTGTTATAATTTTAATAGGAGAATGCCTATGAATGTCTTAGATATAATTGATAAAAAAAGATTAAAAAAAGAATTAAGTTATAATGAATTATTTTATTCATTTAATGGTTATTTAAATAAAGAAATAAAAGACTATCAAATGTCTTCTTTACTTATGTGCATTACTATTAATGGTTTAAATGACAATGAAATTTTGGATTTAACAAAAATATTTGTTGAGAGTGGAGAAGTGCTTAGCTTCCCAAGTGATATAGTAGTTGATAAACATTCAACTGGAGGAGTTGGAGATAAAGTTACTATTATTTTGGGACCTATACTTGCTAGTTGTGGTTTATTATTTCCGAAAATGAGCGGAAGAGGTCTTGGTTATACGGGTGGAACTGCTGATAAATTAGAAAGTATTCCTGGTTTTAAAGTAAATTTATCTATTCCTGAAATATATAATCAAATAAACGAAATAGGAGTAACTTTATGTACTCAAAATGAAAGTATTGTTCCTTTAGATAAGGTAATATATAATTTAAGAAATGTAACAGGTACAGTTAAGTCATTACCTTTAATTGCAGTGAGCATTATGAGTAAGAAGATAGCGTGTAACGCTAAAACTATTTTAATTGATATTAAATGTGGAGAAGGAGCATTAATTAAAGATTTAAAAGAGGCAATTGAATTAAAAAGATTAATTAATCTAATATCCGATCATTTCAATTTAAATACAATTATTGAAATAACAGAAATGAATACTCCATTAGGAAATAATATTGGTAACGCTTTAGAAATAGTTGAAGCAATAGAAATATTAAAAGGTAGACAAGGACAGTTAACTGAATTAGTTTTAAATTTTGCTAGTGAAATAATTTCAAAAACAAAAAATATTTCTTTAGAAGAAGCATATAATCAGGCTAAAAATTCAATTGATAATGGAACAGCATACTTGAAATTTTTAGATATAGTTAAATACCAAGGCGGAAATATTGATAAATTAAAATTAAATGACAATATAGTGGAAATAACTTCTAATAAAACTGGTATTATAAAATCAATTAATGCTTTAGAAATAGCTAAATTAGCATTTTATTTAGGCTCAGGAAGATTAACAAAGGAACAAAGCATAGATTATGAAGTAGGAGTTTCATTAACTAAACATTTAGGAGAAAAAATAAATATTGGTGAAACTATTATGAAATTATATACAAATAGAGAAGTAGTTATCAATTTAGATGACATCTTTGTAATTGAATAATTTAAGGAGCAATTATGAATCCAGAATTATATCAAAAAATATTACCTGCCTTAAAAACAAAAGTAAGTAATTTAAAAATATTTGGTTATAACTTTATTGACGAAGATGATATATTATCATATTTAATGGATAAAGTTTGGCTTGAAGATGAGGAATTAGCAATTGATGAAATAATCGCTGATGTTTTAAATACACCAAATTATTTAATTAAAGATTATTTAATTGATAATATGAAAAATAAAAATAAGAAGGAAACGACTAATAGCCTTCTTTAGAAGGAGAAAACATGAATAATACTATCACATATGAAATATTAATGACAAGATTGAAAAAGTATTTGCCAAAAGGGCAAATAATCGATGATATTGAAAAAGCTTATAAGTTTGCTTATGAAAAACAACATAATATAAATAGAGTTGATGGTTCATCGTTAATCGATCATAGTTTAGCAGTTGCCTATATACTAGCAGAATTAAATGTTGACCATATTACAATTATTTCTTCTTTAATACATGAATCAATTACAGCTAATGCTTGTACTAAAGAAGAGATCCAAGTATTATTTGGAGATGAAGTAGCGTTGATTACTGATAATGTATCAAAAATAAATAAATTAAAATTAAGTGATGACTCTGAATCATCTTCAATCTATTTAAGAAAAATATTAGTTGGTTTGTCAGAAGATGTTCGTGTTTTATTTATTAAGTTGGCTGATAGACTTCATAATATGGAAACTATTTACTATATTAAAAATGATTTACAAAAACAAAAATTGCTAGATACTAAAAATGTTTTAATACCAATTGCCCATCGTTTAGGTATTAATACAATTAAAAGTAGATTGGAAGACTTATGGCTTAAACATTCTAAACCTGATGTATATCAAGATATAGTAGAACAATTAAGTGCTTCTAAAGATGAATTAAATGTAGCTATTGATGAAATGATTCAAA
>CAYTSC010000001.1:0-14800 GCA_964440475.1 uncultured Muribaculaceae bacterium | reverse complement strand
TTAAGGGAAGAGTCAAATCAGTTTATAGTATTTATGAAAAGCTATTAAAAGGAAGAAAATTCTCAGATATATATGATATTTTAGCAATGAGAATAATTTTTGAAAAAGAAAGTGATTGTTATTTATCTGTTGGTTTAATTCATTCTAAATATCGACCTATTGCCAAAAGGTTTAAGGATTTTATTGCTATGCCTAAAGAAAATATGTATCAATCATTACATACAACAGTATTTGGTATTGATGGTTATTTATATGAAATTCAATTAAGGACAAAAGAGATGGATGAAATAGCTGAACATGGTATTGCTTCACATTGGTCATATAAAGAAAAAGGAACATTAAAAAGCCAATATTATATGGAACAAAAACTTGAATTATTTAGAAGTTTAGCAAGTAGTAAAGAACTGGATGAAATTGATTTTGATAAGCAAATTGAAAGTGAATTTTTATCAGAAATGATTTATGTACATACCCCTAAGGGTGATGTAATTGAACTTCCTTTAGAAAGTACACCAATTGACTTTGCATATCGTATTCACTCAGGAATTGGTGATACTATGGTTGGAGCAATGGTTAATGATGCAATCGTTACATTAGATCATCCTTTAAATGATGGAGATGTTGTAAAAATTAAAACAAGTGCTTCATCAAAACCAAAAAAAGAATGGCTCAATATGGTTAAAACATCTCAAGCTAAAAGTAAAATTAAAGCATATTTTAACAAATATGATAAGAATGATTATATTATTCGTGGTAAAGAAATATTGGATAAGGAATTAAGAAGATTAAAGCTGGTTTATTCAGAAACCTTTACCGATGATAATATTAAGAAAATTTTATCATATTTAAGACTGAGTGATTTTGATGAATTATTATTCAATATTGGTTCTTTAAAAACAACTGTAAAAGCGATTATTAATATAATTGAATCAGACCCACAAAGTGGTAAAAAAGAATTAATTGATAGAGTAATGGGATCAGAAGTTACAAGAATCGAAGAATATAAAAACGATATTATTGTTGCTGGTATAGATGATATAAAAGTTAATTTAGCATCTTGTTGTAATCCGGTAATGGGAGATAGAATAAAAGGATATATTACTAAAGGTAATGGAATTATGGTTCATCGTGAAGATTGTATTAACATTAAAAATATAGTTGAAAGAATTATTAATGTTGAATGGAATGAAAATTCAGACAAACTCTATTTTGCAAATCTTTTAATTACAATTACAAGTGCTTCAAATCCAATTGTTGAAATAGTAACTAAAGCAACAATTAGAAATGTCCAAGTTGAAAGTTTTAAAACATTAAAGAGAAATAACAATTTAAATTACTTACTTGTTGTTAGAACAAAAAACAATGAAGATTTAAATAATTTTATTAATGACTTAATTAATCTAAAAGATGTTATCTCAGCAGTTAGAGAAGGTGAATTATGAGAATAATCGTACAGAGAAGTAAATACTCAAGTGTTAGTGTTAATAATAAATTAATTAATGAAATAAATTTTGGATTAGTTATTTTGGTATCTTTTACAGAAGGAGATAATGAAAAAAACATAGATTTTTTAGTTAATAAAGTTGTAAATTTAAGAATATTCGATGATGAAGATGGAATTATGAATAAAAGTATATTAGATGTAGGTGGAGAAATATTATCTATTTCTCAATTTACATTATATGCCGATACTAATAAAGGACATCGTCCTTCATATATAAAAGCTTTAAAAGGAGAAGAAGCAATTAAATTATATGAATCATTTAACAAAAAACTAAATGATCAAATCGTAACAAAATCAGGTGTTTTTGGAGCGGAAATGATGTTAAATATAACTAATGATGGTCCAGTTACAATTATGTTAGAAAAATAAGCATTTAAAAACCCCATTTAGGGGTTTTAGTTTGAGTAGTTATTTATTCATTTTATTTGCAATTAATTTAATTGCTTTTTTTGGATTCATTTTATACATAAAATTCATAAACTTTGAATCGCTTCCAACAAACACTTGAAACTTATCTTTTTCCATTGCTTCTATAATTTGGAAAGCAGCTACCTGTGGTGATAACATCTTATAGCTACCATCAGTTTCCGTAGGCTCTCTTTTTACATTTGAGTTTTTAATTATATCTGTTGCAATTGCTCCAGGAAAGACGATTGTAACTTTAAGATCGGTTCCAATTGCTTCTGCATATAGTCCTTCAGTAAATAATTTTAAAGCAGCTTTGGAAGCTCCATACATTGTTTGACCTGGAAAAGGAAAGAAACCTCCCATACTTGAAACATTTAAAATGTGTGCTTCAGGTCTAAGTTTTAAATCATTTAAAAATAATCTAGTTAAATTTACTGGACCAAAAAAGTTGACCTCCATAACCCAGTTTACAGTATCTGAGTCCAAATCTCCAACTGTAACAAATGGTTGAATTACTCCGGCATTATTTATTAAACCATCTATATCTCCATGTAATTTATAGTATTCTTTTTTAAATTTTTCTAACCCTTTATAATCAGTTATATCAACTTTATGAATTGTTAAATTATTTTCAAATTTTTTAGCTAATTTTTTAGTTTCTTCTAAACCCTTCTCATTTATATCTAAACCAGCTACAGTAGCCCCCATGTGTAATAATTGTAAAGTTAACTCACGCCCTATACCGGCTCCTGCTCCTGTAACAATTATTTTTTTATCTTTTACTTTCATTATTTATTCCTCCAAAATAATTATATCAATCTATATGAATTAAAACAAAATTATTAATTATGAAATGTAAAGTATTTAACAACAATAAAAAATGTGGTAAAAAAATCACCACACATTTATAATTAAATACCCTGTTATAATTAGATTTTTATATTTTATCTCCATTCATATTACGTCTGAAAATAATAATAGCAAGAACATAAATACCTATAGTATAGGTCATTACTATACCTAAGTGAGGAAGAATGTTACTAAAGTTACCTTTTAATGTTAGTCTTATTGCCTCTACACTATGATAAAATGGCAAGATGTTTGTAATTTTTTTAAACGTACCGCCTATTAAATCAATCGGAATAAATACTCCAGATAGCCAACCAGCTACATTTGTTAATAATGCCCCACAAACACCACCGACAGCTTTATCATTTAAAAAACTACCGAAGAAAAGGCCTATTCCTACAAACAGAAGAGAAGTTAATGTTACTATAGCAATTCCAAAAAGGATGTTAATATTAATTTTAAGACCAAAAGCTCCAGATACCAATAAAGTTATTGTCGCCTGTGCCAATGTCATAATAATCATTGGTAAAGTGTATCCTAAAATATAATTTATTGCTCTCATAGGTGAGGTAAAAAGACGCATTAAGAAAGAAGTTGTACGATCTTTTGATAATAGAATTCCAACAAATAATGCCATAAAAACACTACCAAACATTGCTAGACCTGGTGCAAGATTTTCTATTTGAAACATTGTATTTTTAGCCTCAGCGGGAATAGAAGCATTAATAATAGAAAGTAAAGCTAAAAGAACTAGTGGAAATCCAAGACCAAAAAAGAAATTCATAGGGTCGCGTAAAATCTCTTTAGCATTTCTTTTGGCAAATAATATCGTTTTCATAGTGAGCCTCCCGAAAGTAAAACAAAAGCATCTTCTAACTTAGAAGTATCTGTTTTTTTAGTTAATTCTTTTACTGTACCAATAGCCTTTAATTGACCTTCTGACATTATGCCAATACGATCAGATAATTTTTCGGCCTCGTCCATGTAATGCGTCGTTAAAATTATAGTAACTTTTCCTTTTAATTCACTAATAGAAGCCCATAATTCACGTCTAGCTAATACATCAAGTCCTAACGTTGGTTCATCTAAAAATAAAATTTGAGGTTCTGAGATTAAAGCCATTGCTATAGAAAGACGACGTTGCATTCCACCAGATAAGTGTTTAGTTTTTTTATTTAATTCATTATCTAAACCAATTTTTTCAGCAATATTATAAGCATTTTTTGTTGCTGTTTTACCATCTTGTCCATAAATTCCTGCAATGAATTCTAAATTTTCTAATACTGATAAATTTGCAGCGACCGCTGTTTCTTGTGGTAAAATATTTATTTTTTATACTTTTATTGTATTTGCATTTATGATTAACAATGAACTATATATTTATGGACTAAGATAATTGATTATGTTATTATTAATATAGGAAGTGTTATGATGAATGCTAAAAATAATGTTTTAAATACTTTATTAGTGGTTATATTAATTGTTTTACTTGCCGGTGGAGCATATGCTTTTTTTACTGCCCAAATAACTAGATTAAATGAAAATAATAATATAGTTATTACAACAGATACATTAAGACTAGAATATAATGGAAACATTTCCACTACAGGTGATATTAAAAGACCAGGAGACTTTATCAATAGTAAGTTTACAATTAAAAATATCGGTTCTAAAAATCTTGATAGTTACTCAATTTTTTTTACTAATTTAATTAACAATGTAATAAATAATGAATATGTCTATGAATTAACTTGTACTTCTTATGAAAATTATGGTGAGATAAATCAAACGATATCTGGAGTTTGTTCTGGTAAATCAGAAACACCAGTTCCAACATCAAACGGCTTAGCAATGACTTCATCAAGTATAGCAGTTGATGTAACTCATGAGTATATATTAAAAGTAACATTTAAAGAAATGAATATTATTCAAAATTATAATCAAAATAAAACAGTAGAATTTAAGTTAAACATTGAATAAGATGTAATTTAGTGATAAAATAATATTGATTTTCTATTTGAAAAGGCTGACATCCTTTTTATTAAAAATAGGACGCAGATATGCGATAAATAATTGAGAGTACCTAGTAAAGTAAGGTGGCACCGCGGAGATATTCGTCCTTACATTTTATTGGGTTTTTATTTTTAGAAAGAGAGTTATATGAAAAAGTATAATAATAATGATTTTAATAAATCAAATGTCAAAAACACCTATACTGTACACGGATGGGTAAATAAAATTAGAAATATTGGAGAAATAGTATTTGTTGATTTAAGAGATAGAAGTGGAATTTTACAAATTGTTTTTGATAAAAAAAGTAGTGAAGAAGCGTTTAATTTGGCTAATACTTTAAAAAATGAATATTGTGTTGAAATAACTGGTGACATTCGTTTAAGGAGTAACCCTAATTTAGAATTGCCAACTGGTGAAGTAGAATTAATTGCTAGTAAATTAGTTATGTTAAATGAGTGTGAAACATTGCCATTTAATATTTATGATACAAGTGATTTATCAGAAGCTGTTGGTTTAAAATATCGTTATTTAATGTTAAGAAAAGAAAAATTGAAGAAAATAATTTTAACTAGACATAAAATAGTTAAAGCAACAAGAGATTATTTAGATAGCTTAGGTTTTATTGAAATTGAAACACCTATTCTTTGTAAAAGTACACCAGAAGGAGCGCGTGATTACGTTGTACCTTCAAGAATTCAAAAAGGATATTTTTATGCTTTGCCACAAAGTCCTCAAATATTTAAACAATTATTAATGGTAGGTGGTTTTGAAAAGTATTATCAAATTGCTCGTTGTTTTCGTGATGAAGATTTAAGAAGTGATCGCCAACCAGAATTTACTCAAATAGATATTGAAATGAGTTTTGCAAATGAATTTGATGTTTGGGATACAGTTGAAGGTATGATGAAAAAAATAGTTAAAGATATTAAAGGAATTGATTTGAACCCATTTCCACGTTTAACTTATAAAGAAGTGATGGATGATTATGGTTCTGATAAACCAGATACCAGATTTGATATGAAATTACAGGATATTACCAAAATACTATCTAAAAGTGAATTTAGTTTATATAACGAAATTAATGATGAAGTTATTAAAGCTATTGTTTTAAAAAATAATGCTAGTAATATTTCAAGAAAAGATATAGATTTAATGACAGATGAAATTAAAAAATATGGCGCTAAAAATTTAACGTTCTTAAAATACGAAGAAAATGAATTTACAGGTGGGGTAACTAAGAATTTAAGTGATGAAGTATTAAATGAATTAAAGATGTATTTAAAAATAGATAATAATGACTTAGTATTGATTGTTAAAGATAAATATAAAGTAGTAAGCGCTTCTTTAGGATATTTAAGATTAAAATTAGGCAAAAAATTTAATTTATATGATCCAAAGCAATTTAATTTTTTATGGGTAACAGATTTTCCAATGTTTGAATATTCAGAAGCAGATGGAAGATATTATGCTGCCCATCATCCTTTCACAATGCCTAATGATGTTGAGTTATTAAGTGAACCAGAAAAGTGTTTAGCAAGGGCATATGACATTGTTGTTAATGGTTATGAGCTGGCAAGTGGATCTGTGAGAATTCATGATGCGAAAATTCAAAGTAAAGTCTTTGAAAAATTAGGCATTAGTGAAGAAGAAGCAAAAGAGAAGTTCGGTTTTTTCTTAGACGCATTTAAATTTGGCGCACCTCCACATGCTGGTATTGCGCCTGGACTAGATCGTTTAGTTATGGTTTTATGTGAAACTGATGATGTTAAAGATGTAATTGCTTTTCCAAAAACTCAAACTGCAAGTGATTTAATGAATGAATCACCAAGTTCAATTAGCTTGAATCAATTAGAAGAGTTAGGATTAAAAATAGTAGGTGATAACAAATGAAATTTACCAAGGAATTGATTAATACATATGCTGAAAATTTAATGTTTCGTTTAGATGATGATGCAATTTCTGATGTAATTAAAGATTTAATAGCATTAGAAACTAGAATGGAATATTTAAATAAAACAATTGATTTAACAAATATAGAAATTATGTCTCATCCATTTGACTTAAATGAAGTTAATTTAAGAGAAGATGAATCGAATACTTCTTTAGATATTGATTTTGCTTTTAGAAATACAAAAAAAGTAACTGCTAGAGAAATAGAAGTGCCAAGGGTGGTGAATTGATGAATTATTTAAGTATTGAAGAAATAAAAAAACTAGATAAAAATATACATTTAAATGAAACATTAAAAAATGCTGAGGAATATAATAACAAATATAATCTTTTTGTTACTATTAATAATTTAGTTAAAACTAATAATATAGAAAGTTTAATTTCTAATGTTCCTTATGCAGTAAAAGACAACATAGTAACAAAAGATATTTTGACAACTGCTTCATCTAAAACTTTAGAAAACTATATACCTATATTCAATGCTACAGTAATTGAAAAATTAAATGATTTTGGAGCATTAAATATAGGTAAAACAACTATGGATGAACTAGGAATGGGAGGATATGGATTAAGTTCTCACACAGGAATAGTCAGAAACCCTCATAACATCGATCATAGTCCTGGTGGTTCTTCTTCTGGTTCAGCAGTAAGTGTTGCTTCAGGATTAGTTTCATTCGCTTTAGGGAGTGATACTGGTGATTCAATTAGAAAACCAGCTTCTTATTGTGGAATAGTTGGATATAAACCAACATATGGTTTAATAAGTCGTTATGGATTAATACCATTCGCCTCATCTTTGGATACAATAGGTGTATTTACTAATAATGTCTATGATGCAGCTTTAGTTGTTAATCATATTAAAGGATTAGATGAAAAAGATATGACAACCTTTGAAAGTGAACATATAGACTTGATTAAAAACGTTAAAAACAATGTTAAAACCAAAAAAATGTATTATTTTAAAGAATTGTTAAATATTGAAAATTATTCTAAACCTAGTAATAATTTAAGTAAAACATTAGATATATTTAAAAAGAATATAGAGTTATTAAAAGATAATGGCTATTTAATTGAAGAGTTATCTTTTGATATTGAATTATTTAAAGCAATTAAACCTGTTTATGATGTAATTTCTAATGCAGAAGCAACAACAAATAACTCTAACCTTACAGGCATTATATTCGGACCAAGAGATGATGCAAATGATATTAATGAAATGATTTTTAACTATCGAACAAATAATTTCGGTGTGGATGTTAAAAAGAGATTTGTCTTAGGTAGTTTTGTTTTACAAAAGGAAAATCAAAAGAAATATTATAATAACGCTTGTCGTATTAGAAATATTATTGTTATGAAAATAAGAGAATTATTTGAATCATATGATGCATTAATAATGCCAGCGGCTAGTTTGACTGCGCCAAATATTATCGATATTGAAGGATTAGATGATGATTTAGAGGTAGCTTTAGATAATAATTTGGTTATTGGTAATTTTGGCGGGTTTCCAAGTATTACAATACCAATGGGGTTGATTGATAATATGCCAATTGGTATTAATTTAACAACAGATATAATGACTGATGATAAATTATTAAATATAGCTTATGATATTGAAAATATATTAAAGGAGGGTATTTAATATGGCATATGAAGCAGTTATTGGTTTAGAACTACATTGTGAATTAAAAAGTAAATCAAAAGTTTTTTCTGATGCAATAAACTCTTATAGTGAAGTTCCTAATAATCATATTCGTCCTTTAGATTTAGCATTACCAGGAACGTTACCTGTTTTAAATATGCATTCTTTTGAAGAAGCGGTTAAATTAGCAGTTTGTTTAAAATGTGAAATACCAGAATATATGGTATTTGATCGAAAAAACTATTATTATCCTGATTTACCCAAAGGGTATCAAATAACTCAACAGACATACCCAGTAGGCATTAATGGTGAATTATTAATAGATTTTGAAGGTAGTGAAATACCAGTTAAAATACATGATATTCATTTAGAAGAGGATACTGCATCATTAGATCATATTAATAATGTAACATTAATAGATTATAATCGTTCTGGAGTACCATTGATTGAAATTGTAACTGAACCTTGTTTATCTTCTGCAGATCAAGCAGTAGCGTTTTTAGAGCAAATTAGAAACATTTTAAAGTATACTGATATATCTGATGCTGATACTAAAAAAGGACAAATGAGATGTGATGTAAATGTGTCTTTAAGATATACTGGAGACTATAATTTGGGTACAAAAGTTGAAATAAAAAATGTTAATTCTTTCGCCAATGTTAAAGAAGCAATTAATTTTGAAATAGAAAGACAATCTAAACTATTTGATGATCATCGTCAAGATGAAATAGTTCAAGAAACAAGAAGATTTGATGAAGATACTGGCACTACTATTAGCATGAGAGAAAAAGTAGAAGCAGTAGATTATAGATATTTTATTGAACCAAATATTCCAAAGATTAAAATTGAAAAAGAATTAATTTCAAGATTGAAAAAGGAAATTCCACTTTTACCTAATCAAAGAAAAAAATTATATATTTCTGAATATGATTTAAATGAATATGACGCTAATGTTTTAGTAAAAGATAAAGAATTATCTGATTTTTATCAAGAATGTGTAAAGTTGGAAATTGATCCACAAATAGCATGTAATGTTGTTACTACAACAATATTAAGTTATTTAAATAAAGATAATATTAGTGTAAGTGACTTATACATTAAACCAGAAATGTTAAAGTTTATATTAGATAAACAAAATACTGGAGAAATATCTTCAAAACAAACTAAAGAATTAATGGATCGAGTTATTAATGAAAAACAACATCCTGAAACAATATTAAAAAATAGTGGTATGTCTCAATTAAGTGATGAAGGAGAACTATTAATGATTATCAATAAAATTTTAGATAATAATCAAGCTCAAATAATCGATTATCATAATGGTCGAAGTAATTTATTTGATTTCTTTGTTGGTCAAGTAATGAAGGAAACTAAAGGACAGGCTAATCCAACATTAACAAGAGATTTAATGAAAGATGAATTGGAAAAAAGAAAATGAAAGAAATAGAAAAGATGTTGAGTGGAGAGGATTATAATCCAAGTGATCATGAATTATTATTTCTTCGTAATCAAACAAAAAATAAAATACTTAAATTTAATAATTTAAATAGGGATAGTGAAGAATATTACTTAACATTAAAAAGTATTATTGGTCATCTAGGTAAAAAAGCTTGGATAGAAGCTCCTTTTTATTGTGATTATGGTAGAAATATATACTTGGGTGATAACTTTTATGCAAATACTAATTTAACTATTTTAGATTGTGGTAAAGTAATAATTGGTAATAATGTTATGTTAGGACCGAATGTATCACTATATACCGTTAATCATCCAATGAATAAAAATGAAAGAAGAACTTTAAAAGAAAAAACTAAACCAATTACTATTGAAGATGATGTTTGGTTAGGTGGAAATGTTACTATTTTAGCAGGAATTACAATTAAAGAAGGTTCAGTTATTGGCGCTGGATCTGTAGTAACTAAAGATATACCAGCAAATGTATTTGCAGCAGGTAATCCTTGTACTATTATTAAAGAAAACATTAATCAATAGTAAATATGATTTGTGGTATAATAAAATAGGTGAATAAAATGAAAGTTCTTATATTAACATGTAGTTATGGCGAAGGTCACAATAGTGCATCACAAGCTATATATGAAGAGTTTAAACAAAGAAATATAAAAGTTTCTATTTTAGATACCGCTGAATTCGGTAATAGACAATTTAATAAAATAGGGAAAAATATTTTCAATAATATAGCAATTAGAACTCCTCGAATATTTGCTGCTGCTTATAAACTTGGAGAAGTTATTTCCAATGATAAAGTTAAATCTCCTGTATATATGTCTAGTTTAATTCATGCTAAAAAATTAAAAGATTATATAGTTAGAAATAAATATGATGTTGTAATTTGTTCTCATCTATTTTCAATGCAAACTATTACGTTTTTACAAAAAAGAGGATTAAAAATACAAAGTTATGCAGTAGTAACAGATTATTGTTATATTCCTTTTATTGAAGAAACAAATTTGGATAAATACTTTATTGCACATAAAAGTCTGATGCCAGAATTTACAAGAAAAGGAATAAAAAAGTTTAAATTAATACCTCTTGGTATTCCAATTAAGAATTCATTTAAAAAACAAATTTCTATTGAAGAGGCTAAAAAAGAATTAAATATAAAAACTGAAAAACCGGTTATTTTAGTGATGACTGGTGGTTTAGGTTGTGGTAATGCTGTAGGTATATGTAAAAACATATTACAAAATAATGATTTTTTTGTAATAGTTTTAGCAGGTAGGAACAAAAATTTAATAGAAGAGTTAGAAAGAAAAATAAATAACCCAAATCTTGCAGTAGTGCCATTTACAGATAAAGTTAATACATATTTAAGTGCTTCAAGTGTAGTTATTTCAAAACCAGGAGGTATATCATCAACTGAGATTGCAGCTAAAAACAAACCATTAATTCATTTTAATGCATATTTAGGGGTAGAGATTAACAACAGAAAATTCTTTAGTAAACATAAATTAGCAGTTTATTCAAAAAATATCAATGACTTAGAACAAAAAATAAAGCATTTATTAAAAACTAAGCAAAAATATAAGCAAAAAGTAGTCAATCCAAATGCAACGAGTGATATAGTTGATTTTATAATAAAAAAATATAACTAATTATATTGTTAGTTAGTTTGAAATATGGTAAATTAGTATTAGAATAAGAGGGATATAAATGTTTGGTAAAATTAAATTTATTAGTGATAATAATGCTCATGTAGAAATCATTAAAGAAGGAAATATTGTTCCTAACTTAATAAATTTACAAGTTGTTTTTGAATCAGAAGATAAAAGAATTCTTGGTGAAGTTAAAGATATCTTAGAAGATGAAATCAAGATTCAATTTTTAGGTGAGTTTATTAATGATGGCTATATCCCAGGAGTTATAAGAAAACCAGATTTAAATTCATCTATTAGAGTAATTAATAATGAAGAATTACAAATTATCGTTGGTAAACAAACTGAAAAATCATTATTAATTGGAAATAGTCCTATTCATGATAAATTTCCCATTTATGTAGATTTAAATACAATATTGTCTAACCATATGGCTATATTTGGTAACTCTGGTTCTGGTAAATCATGGGGATTGGCTAGACTTGTTCAAAATATATTTAGTCATCCGAATAATTTATTTTACAATGCCAATCTTTTCTTTTTTGATGCCTATGGTGAGTATAAAACTGCATTTAAAGCTATTAGTCAAATAAATCCTAATTATCAGTATAAATTTATTACTACTAATCCTGAAGAAGCTGGCGATCAAGTTCTTTCTATTCCATTTCATCTATTAGAATTAGATGATTTAGCTTTATTATTACAAGCAGCTGAACATAGTCAATTACCTATATTAGAAAGAGCACTAAAATTAGCAAGAATTTTTTCACAAAATGATGAACAATCTATTAAATATAAAAATCATTTAATTTCTAAAGGTATATTAGCAATACTATTTTCAAATGAAACATCATCAAGAAAGAAAAATGATGTATTTAAATTAGTTACTACTTGTTCAACAGAAGCGTTTAATTATGATGCAACATTGCAGGGAATAGGTTATACGAGAAGATTTAGTGAAGCGTTTAATATTGATTCTAAAGGTAATTTTGGAGAAAGTGTATTAATTAATGAATATGTTTTAAAATATATTGATGAATCAACTGAAACTACTGAAGAACCTAAAAATGCATTTTATACTATTGATGATTTTGCTAATGCTTTAGAATTTACTCTTATAAGTGAAGGGTTTCAATCTAATGAACAATTACAAAATGCTGCAATGATTTTAAAAGTAAGACTTAACACTTTAATTAATAGTCCAAATAAGCGTTTCTTTGAATTTCCTGAATATATTACAGTAGATCGATATATATCATATTTAGTAGCGCAAAATAATAAAAGAAGTCAAATAATTAATATTAACTTAGAAGATATCGATGATACATTAGCTAAAACAATGGTAAAGATATTTGCTAGATTTATGTTTCAGTTTACTAAAAATAGAAAAGAAAGAGCATCAATACCATTTCATTTATTTTTAGAAGAAGCACATAGATATATTCAAAAAGATAATGATACTTTCTTGATTGGTTATAATATTTTTGATAGAATAGCCAAAGAAGGAAGAAAGTATGGATTAATATTAGATCTTATTTCTCAAAGACCAGTTGAACTATCGGATACAGTTATTTCTCAAATATCAAACTTTTTAATATTTAAAATGACTCATCCTTTAGACTTGGATTATATTGAGAAAATGCTACCTAATATTTCGGCAGATGTTATTGAAAAATTAAATGCTTTACAGCCAGGTACGTGTGTAGGATTTGGTTCAGCATTTAGAATACCGATGATTATAAGATTAGATGTTCCTAATCCACCACCATATAGTAGCAATGCTGATATCCTAAACAGATGGAAAAGTCAATGATTAATGAAATAGATAAAAGTATTACAAAAACATATCGTAAAACAATTTGGAAGAGAACTTTAAAAGCCATTGAAGAATATGAATTAATTAAAGAAAATGATTCTATTGCAGTTTGTATAAGTGGTGGAAAAGATTCTTTTCTTTTAGCTTGTGTTCTAAGAGAATTGCAAAGACATTCCAAGTATAAATTTAATTTAAAATATTTAGTAATGGATCCTGGATATAATAAAAATGTATTAGATTCAATTAAATATAATGCTAAATTAATGGGATTTGAATTAAATATATTCGAATCAGATATTTTTAATAAAATTGATAATCAAAAATCTCCATGTTATTTATGTGCGAGAAAAAGAAGAGGTTTTTTATATAATAAAGCAAAGGAATTAGGATGTAATAAAATAGCTTTAGGACATCATTTTGATGATGTAATCGAAACTATTTTACTTAACATGTTCTATTCCGGTGTTTATGGCAGTATGTTACCTAAACTTAAAAGTGATCATTATGAAGGAATGGAACTAATTAGACCTCTTTATTTAGTTAAAGAATATGATATTATTAAGTGGACCAATTATAATAATTTAAATTTCATCAACTGCGAGTGTTCTATTTCAAATAAAAATATTGATAGTAAAAGATTAGAATTGAAAAACTTAATTAAAGAGTTAACTAATATTCATGAAGATATAGATATAAATATATTTCGTAGTAGTGAAAACATCAATTTAAATACTGTTCTTTCATATTATAAAGATAAAAATAAAACAACATTTTTAGATGATTATGACAATTTAAAGTAAATAATATTTATTTTTTAATGATTATTTGATATAATTAAAATACCTGAAGGACTGGTTTTTATATAAAACCCACAAAGTGATATTTGGGGAATCTAATTGCTTATCTGTGTTGAAGACTAATATTATTTAGGATCCTAATGATAAACATGTGATGCCCACCTCGTGCGAAGAGGGCTTTTATCACTAATTCTGGTCTTTTGGGTTTTATTTTGGAGGAATTTATGTTTGAGAGATTAAATAGTTTAATTGGCAAGGATAACTTAAAGAAATTAAATAATGTACATGTTTTAATAATTGGTATAGGTGGAGTAGGAGGGCATGCTTTTGAATCATTAGTTAGATCAAATATTAAAGAAATTACTATTGTGGATAATGATGTAATAGATATTACTAATTTAAATAGACAAATACTAACTAATCAGAATAATATTGGTAAGTTAAAAGTCGATGAAGCAAAAAAAAGAGGCTTAGAAATAAATCCTAATATTAAAATAAATACATATAATATCTTTTTAGATGAAAATAATATAGAAACTATTATGAGTAATAAATATAATTATATAATAGATGCTTGTGATACAATAAAAACTAAAATATTGTTAATTGAATATGCATTAAATAATAAAGTTAAAATTATATCTTGTATGGGGACAGCAAAAAAATTAGATCCAACTAGATTGAAGATAACTGATATATCTAAAACTAGCT